>NZ_JASHIT010000019.1:0-95243 GCF_030733595.1 Halomonas sp. MMSF_3323
CCCCCCGCTTTTTTGTGCATCTTTTGCGCTTGAGGGGCGTGCCTTCTTGCGAGGGCACGCCTGTCGCCATCAGTCGATGTAGTCGAATACCTTGACGATACGCTCCATGCCGCCGGCGTTGGATACCACATTGACCGCACGGTCGGCCTCGGCGTGGGTCACCAGGCCCATCAGGTAGACGGTAGCGTTCTCGGTGACCACGGTGATGCGGCCGGAGTCGACCTGATCGCTGGTGGCGAGGGCGGTACGTGCCTTGGTGTCCAGCCAGGCGTCGTTGAGGCGCTGACTGGTGGGCAGGTTGGCCGCCACGCTGAGTTCATTGTGGACCCGGCGAACGTTGCGCACCTGGCTGACGATCTCTTCGGCGCGCTGCTTGAGCTCTTCGCTGGGGACCTGGCCGGTCAGCAGTACCACGCCGTTGTAGCTGTCGACGTTGATCCTGGCGTCCTTCAGGCGTGCATCGACGCGTCCCAGGTTGTGGGCGGCCTTGGTCTCGATGCTCTCGTCCTCGACGGTCGCGCCCAGGGTGCGCTCGCCGTAATCCTCGTCGATGGTGCCGGGGTTGGTCACCGAGGTTACGGTGGTGCAGCCGGCCAGCAGGGCGGACAGCAGCAGGGCGGTAATCAGGGGGCGTGTCGAACGGGAATCGCGTTGCGTCATGTTATTCACTCGCACCAAAGAGTTGTTCGTCGATAAGGTCACACAGGCAGTGGATCACCAGCAGGTGAACCTCCTGAATACGGGCCGTGGAGGTGGCCGGCACCCGGATCTCGCAATCGTCCTGTCCCAGCAGGGAGGCCATGTTGCCGCCGTCCCGTCCAGTCAGGGCCACCACCGTCATGTCACGGTCATGAGCGGCCTGGATGGCCTGGATGACATTGGCCGAGTTGCCGCTGGTGGAAATCGCCAGCAGCACGTCGCCAGGCTGGCCCAGGGCGCGCACCTGCTTGGAGAACACCTCGTTGTAGCTGTAATCGTTGGCGATGGAGGTCAACGTCGAGGTGTCGGTGGTCAAGGCCAGGGCCGGCAGACTGGGGCGCTCGCGCTCGAAGCGATTGAGCAGTTCGGAGGAGAAGTGCTGGCTGTCGCCGGCGCTGCCGCCGTTGCCACAGGCGAGAATCTTGCCGTCGGTGACCAGGCTCTGGACCATCATCTGGCTCGCGACCTCGATGAACGGTGGAAGCACTTCGCTGGCGTAGGTCTTGGTGTCGATACTGTCGTTGAACTGTCCGAGAATTCGGCTCTGGAAATCCATGCTGCCTTCCTGGTCCATGGGGGCTCGCCGGGAGCCCGCTGTGTCAGTTTGCTTCGAATGCACCGGCGATCCACTGGATGTCGAGGCTCGGTGACGAGCCGGTAACGGCCAGGACATCGAAGCGGCAAGGACATGATAGCCCGTTGCGGTGGAGATAAAAACGCGCCGCCCGGATCAGGCGGCGTTGTTTGGTGATGGTGATTGTTTCTGCAGGATGGCCGTGGCGGATGCTGCGGCGGTGGCGCACCTCGACGAACACCAGGGTCTCGCCGTCGCGCATCACCAGATCGATCTCGCCTCCCTTGGCGCGCTGGTTGCGCGAGATCGCTATCAGTCCACGCTGGCACAGCCAGGCCTCGGCGTGACGCTCGATGGCCTGGCCGCGGGCGACGGCGTCTATGGCGTCAGGGCGCCGCATCACCGAGGCCGTCACTGAACACGGGAGCCGGCACGCCGCTGCTGAACTGCGCCCATGGCAGTTCGCGGTAGATGCGGCCATCGCCGGCGGCGCTCAGGGTGCCGGTAGCGCCCTGCATGCGTGAACCCGGCAGGGCCTGGATCTGCGGCATGCGGCGTGCCAGTTCGTAGGCGTCGACGCCCATCGCCATCAGGCGGAAGATGGCTGGCTTGTCCTCGGCCTTGAGCTCTCGATAGGTGTCGTAGAACGGGAGAGCCTCGGCACCGCCCACGGCGGCGTCGGGAATGTTCCAGGGGACATCGGGGAACTGCACGCCGTCGAGGTCGCGGTCCAGGCGCGACTGAGGGGTGCCTTCGTAGAGGTGTGAGGTGGCGTACACCGGCAGATCGGAGGCCGAATAGTATTCCAGTGTCGGTGGCACCTGGCGGGCGAAGTCCGGCAGGGCCAGCAGGAACAGCATGTCCGGACGCGGGTTGCTGATGGCGCGGCGGGTGCTGTCGGTGGCCGAGGCGCCGGGGTTGTAGCGCACCGCCGTGGCGATATCGCCGCCCAGTTCGCTCCAGGTGTTCCAGAAGGCCTCGCCGACCCGCTGACCCCAGTCGTTGTCCGGTACCAGCATGGAGGCGCTGCGGTGGCCGTCCTGCCAGCCGCGGCGGGCCGCCTGGCGGGCTTCGTCTTCTGCCGACAGGCCGTACTCGTAGAGGTTCTTGGTCTGGTTGGAGGCGGACTGGCCGTAGTTCAGCGCCAGGGTCGGCAGGGGCACCTCGGCGCGGCTTTCGAGTCGGGTCACGTCGCTCTTGTCCAGCGGGCCGATGACCACCTGGGCGCCGCTGCTCTGGGCCTGCTGATAGAGTTCGTCGAGATTGCCGTTGGAGGCGTCGAAGAAGCTGAGCTGGGCCCCGTTTCCGCCGCCGTTGACCACATTGGCCTGGTGGCTGCGAATTCCCTTTTCGATGGCGTCGGCGACGCCGGAAAGCGGGCCCGACTCGGGCAGCAGCACCGCGATGCTCTGCACGCTCTTGCCACGCAGTTCACGCAACTGGGTGATCTGGGTAGGCAGGCGACGGTTGGCGGGGTGGTCCGGATTAGCCACGCGCCAGTCATCGAGACGAGCGAATAGTCTCTGGATGTCACCGCCGCTCTGGTTGACCAGGCGGGTCAGCTCGAGCCAGCCGGTGACGATGGCATTGCCGGGCTCTTCAAGTGCCTCGAGCTGGCGGCCGTTGAGTGCGCTCAACTGGTCCCAGATGGCGTCGTTGATGTCCTCGCGGCCGGTGGCGCTCTGCACCTGCATCAGCAGGCGAGCCGACTCGAGTGGTTCGCCCAGCTGGCCCAGCGCCAGCCCCTGGCGCAGGCGCAGCAGATTGGCTTCATCGTTGGGCAGCTGCATCTCGTCGAGCACGCTGGCGGCTCTGACGACCGCCTGGGGATCGCCCTCACTGTCCCCCAGTTCGGACAGCAGCAGTGCCCACTGACGCCGGCTGTCGCCGGAGAGCTGGCTGTCGTCCAGGCTGTTGAGGACTTCCAGTGCCTGGGGGCGGCGTCCGGAGCGTGCTAGGATGTCGGCCGCCCTCAGCCGGGTCTGCGCCGCTTCGGTGCCTTGTTGCTGGGCGGCTTGCGCCAGTAGTTGGTCCGGGTCGTCGTCCATGGCCCGCTGTACGATGCTCGGCGTGAAGCTGCAGCCGGCCAGCGTGATGGCCAGTACAGCGGCGGCCACGGGGCCGCGAGTCAAAGTCCTCATGAATCCTTCCTTGTCCGTGTTCCGGATGGCAGCCCAGGGAGCCAAGATGTCAGAAGCGAAAGCTGGTTCATTGTACGTGGTCGCCACGCCAATTGG
This sequence comes from Halomonas sp. MMSF_3323, assembly GCF_030733595.1. Taxonomy (NCBI): domain Bacteria; kingdom Pseudomonadati; phylum Pseudomonadota; class Gammaproteobacteria; order Oceanospirillales; family Halomonadaceae; genus Halomonas; species Halomonas sp. MMSF_3323. Next base: position 3,511 of record NZ_JASHIT010000019.1, read on the forward strand.
GAATCTGGAAGATCTCAGTCCCCGCGCCGCCCAGGTGCTGGGCCTGGTGGCGTTGGTCGCGGCGGAGGATACCCGCCACAGTGGCCGCCTGATGCGTCATCTCGGTCTGTCGCCGGCGATGATTTCCGTGCACGACCATAACGAGGCGTCCCGAGTCGAGACGCTCAGGCAGCGGCTCGCCCAGGGCGACGACGTGGCGCTGATCAGTGATGCCGGGACTCCCTTGATCAGCGATCCCGGCTACGTCGTGGTGCGTGAGCTCAGGGCGGCGGGTTTTCGGGTGGTGCCGATCCCCGGTCCCTGCGCCCTGGTCACTGCGCTGTGTGCCGCCGGGCTGCCTACCGATCATTTCAGTTTTCATGGCTTCCTGCCGGCCAAGGGTGCGGGGCGGCGAGCGCGCATCGAGGCCTGGAGGAATTCACCCGTCACCCAGGTCTGTTACGAGTCTCCCCATCGTATCCGCGACACCCTGGCCGATCTGGCCGCCGTACTGGGCGAGCGCAGAGTGGTGCTCGGGCGTGAGTTGACCAAGACCTTCGAAACCTTCCTCGACGGCAGCGCCGCGGAGCTGCTGACACTGATGGAGTCTGACCCTGATCAGGCGCGTGGCGAATTCGTGGTGATGGTGGCCGGGGCCTCGGGGCCGGCACCGGACCAGCGAGCGGTGGATGATGAAGCGCTGCTGTGCGCGCTGCTGGCCGAAGGAGTGGGGGTCAAGCAGGCCGCGGCCGTGGCCGCGCGCGTGCTCGGCGGGCCGAAGAAGCAGTGGTACGCCCAGGCGCAGGCGTTGAAGGACGCCGATTGAATCCAGTCCCGGTTCGCTGCCAGGCGGTCGTTAGGACGAGCTATGGGGTGTCCCGGGCCCGTCACGGCAAGGCGGGGATTGAGGGCGTCGAGAGGGCGTCGAGAGGGCATCAGGAGTGATCGCCTGAAGAGGCTGGGGGTTGTCCCGGGCCCGTCACGGCGAGGCGGGGATTGAGGGGGTGGCAGGGCACTGGTATGCTTGCCGCGGGAGTTGGCCAGACAGTCGCCGCCGCTTGATGCGGGGGAGGAAAGTCCGGGCTCCATAGGGCGGAGTGCCAGGTAACCCCTGGGCGGCGTGAGCCGACGGAAAGTGCAGCAGAGAGTAGACCGCCTACGTCTCCCTCGGGAGGCCGGCAAGGGTGAAAGGGTGCGGTAAGAGCGCACCGCGCGCCTGGCAACAGTGCGTGGCACGGTAAACCCCACTCGGAGCAAGACCAAATAGGAACCCGTTGGCGTGGCCCGCGCTGGGTTCGGGTAGGTTGCTTGAGGGCAGTGGTGACACTGCTCCTAGAGGAATGACTGTCCTCGACAGAACCCGGCTTATCGGCCGACTCCCCATTTTTCTTGCGCGCTCGGGCCTGGCTCGAGCGGCGCGATCACTAGTTTGTGCGGCCAGGAGTCCAGTGGCGTGAGGGTTTTCCACCGCTGACGGCGCTGATGGCTGGCCGCGCGTAGGAACACCGCCGTCGAACGAGACCCGCATGCCGTCACCTTCCCCTGAATCCTCCGTGCGCGGCTTCGCTCATGAAAGCGTCCTGCTCGACGGTGCCGTCGACGCCCTGGTGCATGATCCCGCTGGCGTATATCTGGATGGCACCTTCGGACGAGGCGGTCATTCCCGCGCCATCCTTTCCCGCCTTGCACAAGACGGTGGCCTGCTGGCCCTTGATCGCGACCCCCAGGCGATCGCCGAGGCGGCCAGCATCGATGACCCACGCTTTACCATCGAACGTGCCGAGTTTGCGCGGCTGAGAGAGGTCGCCCGCGATCACGGTCTGGATGGCAAGCTGTCCGGTATCCTGCTCGACATTGGCGTGTCCTCCCCTCAGCTTGACGATCCCGATCGCGGTTTCAGCTTTCTGCGCGACGGCCCGCTGGACATGCGCATGGACCCGACCCAGGGCGAGAGCGCGGCCCAGTGGATTGCGCGTGTGGGCGAGGCCGAGATGGCTTCGGTGTTCAAGCGTTACGGCGAGGAGCGCTACGCTCGTCGGCTGGCGCGGGCCATCATCGCTCGGCGCCAGGAACGGCCTTTCACCCGCACGGCCGATCTTGCCGAGGTGGTCAAGGCCGCCCATCCCGCCTGGGAGAAGGGCAAGCATCCCGCCACTCGCGTGTTCCAGGCCATGCGTATCGAGATCAACGGTGAGCTCGATCAGCTCGATCAGGCGCTGGAAGCCGCGCTGGAGGCACTGGCGCCCGGCGGACACCTGGTGGTGATCAGCTTCCACTCGCTGGAGGATCGACGGGTGAAGCGATTTATCCGCGATCACGTCAAGGGCGATACCCAGGTGCCCCGGGGAATACCGCTGCGCGACGATCAGATCGCGCGACGGCTGGAGTCACTGGGCAAGGCGATGAAGGCCAGCGCCGAAGAGGTCGAGGCCAATCCACGCTCCCGCAGCGCCGTCATGCGCATGGCGCGCAAGCGCTACTGAGGACCTTCCATGGCTCAAGGACGACTGGATATCAACGCCTTTGGCTGGCCGCTGCCGCGCACCATGTCGCCGCGCCTTTTGCTGGTGGTGGCGCTGCTGCTGGCATGCCTGGTGTCGGCGCTGGCGGTGATCAGCGTCAGTCACCAGACTCGCCAGCAGTATGCTCGGCTCCAGGAGCTGGAGCGTGAACAGCAGCAGTTGCAGACGGAGTGGGGGCAGTTGCTGCTGGAGGAGAGCGCCTGGTCGACGCCGTCGCGTGTCGAACGCCTGGCGGTGGAGCGTCTGGAGATGCGGCTGCCCGATATCCATGACATCGAGGTGATCACGCCATGACCGCGGAACTTCCCCGGGGCGTGACACCTCGCCGCCCGCCGCCGATGGAACCGATGGGGCGGGCGCGCTACGTGGTGATGATGACGCTGATCCTGCTGGGCCTGGGTCTGCTGGCCGGGCGGATCGTCGATCTTCACGTCATCGATCGCAACTTTCTTCAGGTGCAGGGGGACGCCCGTACCCTCAGAACCGATCCGATCCCCGCCCACAGGGGCATGATCACCGATCGTCACGGCGAACCGCTGGCGATCTCGACCCCGGTGGTGACGCTGTGGGCCAACCCCCAGGACCTGCCCGCCGACGACATCCAGCGGTTGCGTCTGGCCCAGGCGTTGGGCCAGGACCTCGATGCCCTCAACGAGCGTATCGCCCGCTACAGCGAACGGGAATTCATGTACCTGCGTCGGCGCATGACCCCGGCCCAGGCCGAAGAAGTGCTCAAGCTGCGGGTGCCTGGCGTCCACGCCCGGGAAGAGTACAAGCGCTACTATCCTGCCGGCGAGGTGACCGCCCAGTTGCTGGGGGTCACTAACGTCGACGACCAGGGCCAGGAAGGACTGGAGCTGGCCTATCAATCCTACCTGTCCGGTGAGCCCGGCAAGCGCCGCGTGCTCAAGGACCGCCGTGGACGTCTGGTGCGCGACCTGGAGGTGCTGCAGGAGGCAGAGCCAGGCGGCAACCTGACGCTGTCCATCGATCAGCGACTGCAGTACATGGCCTACCGTGAGCTCAAGGCTGCCGTGGATGAGAACGACGCCGACGGCGGCGTACTGGTGATGATGGACGCGCGCAGCGGCGAGGTGCTGGCGATGGCCAATCAGCCCTCCTACAACCCCAACAACCGCGCCGGCCTGGACCCCCAGGGGCTGCGCAACCGGGCCATGGTCGACGTGTTCGAACCGGGCTCGGTGATGAAGCCGCTGGCCATGTCGGCGCTGCTCGAGACCGGTCGCTTTCCACGTGACACCGTGGTGGATACGTCGCCTGGCTGGATGCGAATCGACCGCTACACCATCCGCGACGTCTCCAACAATGGCGAGCTGACCCTGGCCGGGATCCTGCGCAAGTCCTCGAACATCGGCATGGCCAAGCTGACCCTGCAGCTCGACGACCCGGTGGTGCCAGATCGCTACCGCGCGCTGGGCTTCGGCCAGGCCCCGGGCACCGGCTTCCCCGGAGAGGCCACCGGCAACATGCCGGCGCCGGCGGTGTGGTCGAGCAGTCAGTGGGCCGCGCTGTCCTACGGTTACGGTCTGTCGGTCACCGCCTTGCAGCTGGCCAGTGCCTATACCTCCATCGCCAATCATGGCGAACGCCTGCCGCCGTCGCTGCTGCGCCTCAACCGCGCCGCCCAGGGCGAGCCGGTCATCGAGCCCGAGGTCGCCGACCGCGTCCTGGCCATGATGGATGAGGTGGTGGCTCCAGGCACCGGCGCCCGACGCGCGCTGGTGCCCGGCTACAGTGTGGCCGGCAAGACCGGCACCGTGCGCAAGAGCGGCAGCGGGGGCTACGAGCAGAACGCCTACCGGTCGTTGTTTGTCGGGATTACCCCGGTCTCCGACCCGCGCATCATCACCGTAGTAATGATCGACCATCCCCGGGGCGACGCCTACTACGGCGGCGCCATCGCTGCCCCGGTGTTCTCGCGGGTGGCGGGCAGTGCCCTGCGCATCCTCGACGTACCGCCGGATCGCCCCGAACAGGAGGGCGACAGCCCATGACGCAGAAGGCGACGGAATCCGCCATGACCTTATCCCTGGCGCGTCTTGACGACGTGCTGACCCAGTTCTGGAGTGAGCTTGCGCCGAACGCCGCGGTCGCCGGCGAGGTGGCGACCTGGCTCACTACCGACAGCCGCGAGGTGTCGCCCGGCGCGACCTTTGTCGCGATCCCCGGCGTCGCCGCCGATGGCCGCGACTACATCGACAAGGCACTGGATGCCGGCGCCTGCCTGGTGCTGGCGGAAGGTCCGCAAGATGCCCCGCCGCGGGTCGATGGTCGCGTGCTGTGGCTGCCCGGGCTGCGCGCCCGACTCGGCGAGCTCGCGCGCAACCTGTATCAGGTGCCCGATGGGCTCGAGCTGATCGGTGTCACCGGCACCAACGGCAAGAGTTCGGTGACCCACTATATTGCCGAGCTGTCCCGCGCGACGGGCAGCGACTGTGGCCTGATCGGTACCCTGGGTCACGGTCGCCCGGGTGCCTTGACCCAGGGCATGCTGACCACCCCCGAGCCACTGGCGCTGCAGCGCCAGCTGGGTGAGCTCGCCGACCAGGGCATCACTCGGGTAGCCATGGAAGTTTCCAGTCACGCCCTGGAGCAGGAGCGGGTGGCGGGCTGTCGCTTCACTGCCGCGGTATTTACCAACCTGAGCCGCGACCACCTCGACTATCACGGCAGCATGATCGCCTACGCCGCCTCCAAGGCGAAGCTGTTCAAGCGCCCGGAGATCAGTCTGGCCGTGGTCAATGGCGACGATCCCCTGGCCCGCCTGATGCTGGCGGGCATCGGCGAGGGCACCCGGGTGCTGGCCTGTGGTGAAGACGATGCCGTCTCGCTCAGGGTGCTGGATGTCGAGCCCGACGTCGGTGGGCAGCGTGCGCTGATCGCCACGCCGGAAGGCGAGAAGGTGGTGGTGTTGCCGCTGCTTGGTCGCTTCAATCTCGACAACGTCCTGCTGGCCATGGCCACCCTCTACGGTCTGGGTGTCGGCATCGACGAGCTGGTGACTGCCGCCGCGACCCTGACGCCGGTGCCGGGACGGATGCAGGCGTTGACGCGGCCCGGGGCTCCCACCGTGGTGATCGACTACGCCCACACGCCGGATGCGCTGGACAACGCCCTGGCGGCGCTTCGCGCCCACCTGCCCGGACGCGGGGCGCTGTGGTGCCTGGTCGGCTGCGGCGGTGATCGCGATAGCGGCAAGCGCCCGCTGATGGCCCAGGCGGCAGCAGGCCAGGCCGATCGCTTGGTGATCACCGACGACAACCCCAGAAGCGAGGACCCGGACGCCATTCGCCAGGCGATGCTCGCGGGGCTGGAGGGCCAGGCCCGCCAGCAGGCATGGAACATCGCCGGGCGCGGTGACGCCATCGCCCGTACCATCGCCGAGGCGAGCGCCGATGACGTGATTCTGATCGCCGGCAAGGGGCACGAGGCCTACCAGGAGATTCAGGGCGTGCGCCACGACTTCTCCGACCTGGCCGAGGCCGAAGCCGCCCTGGACCAGCGTCGACAGGGGCGGGACCAATGAGCGCGCCAGGGCTCGCGTCGCTGGGGTCGGTGTGCCGGGCGCTGGGTGTCGATGAAGAGGGCCGCGGCCTTCAGGGGCTTTCCAACTCGCCGATAGCCGCCATCGTCACCGACACCCGTCGGGTGGCGGCGGACACGCTGTTCGTGGCCTTGAAGGGCGAGCGCTTCGATGCCCATGACTTTATTGCCAAGGCCCGCGAAGGCGGTGCCGTGGCGGCGGTGGTCGAGCACCCGGTGGACGATCCCTTGCCCCAGTTGGTGGTGGGGGATACCCGCATGGCGCTGGGGCTGCTGGCCCGCGAGCGGCGCCGGGCCTGGGGCGGTCCGCTGGTGGCGGTAACCGGCAACAGTGGCAAGACCACGGTCAAGCAGATGCTGGCGACATTGCTGGCTCGTCAGGGCGAGACCCTCGCCACCCACGGCAACCTCAACAACGATATCGGCGCGCCCTTGACGCTGCTGGCGCTTGCCTCGGATCACCAGAGAGCCGTGGTGGAGCTCGGCGCCAATCACCTGGGCGAGATCGCCTGGACGGTAGCGCTGGCCGAACCCCAGGTCGCCATCATCACCAATGTCACCGGGGCCCACGTCGGCGAGTTCGGTGGCATGGGGCGCATCGCCCAGGCCAAGGGGGAGATTCTCGGCGGACTCGGCCCCGAGGGCGTCGCCGTACTCAACCGTGACGACCGTTACTTCTCGCTGTGGCAGAGTCTGGCGTCGCCCCGTGAGGTGATCGATTTCGGACTGACGCCCGAGGCGCGCCTCCATGCCGGGGAGCTGGTCTGCGATACGCTCGGGCGCTATGCTTTCACGCTGACTTTCGACGCTCAGGTGCTGGGGCGTGTCGAGCTGCCGCTGATGGGCCGTCACAACGTGTCCAATGCCCTGGCGGCTGCGGCAGGGGCGCTGGCCATGGGACTGCCCGCCGCCGACGTGGTGGCGGGGCTTGGCGAGGTGGTGCCGACGCCGGGACGCCTGACCGTGGAGGAGGGGTTACGCGGTGCGCGGCTGCTCGATGATACCTACAATGCCAACCCGGGGGCGATGAAGGCGGCCATCGACGCCCTGCTGGGACTGCCCGGCCCGCACTGGTGCCTGCTCGGCGCCATGGGAGAGCTGGGTGAAGCGTCTGCCGATCTGCACGCAGAGATCGGACGCTACGCGCGGGAACGCGGCATCACATTTCTCGGTACTCTGGGCGAGGCGGCCGAGACCGCCGCCCGAGCCTTCGGCGAAGGCGGGTACCATTTTTCTGATCAGGCGGCGATGGTCCGCCATGTGCGTCAACATCTGCCCGAGGCGGCCAGCGTGCTGGTCAAGGGCTCCCGCGCCGCGGGGATGGAAGGCGTCGTGGCGGCCTTGCGGCCGGATGTTTCAAGGTGAACCTGATACATGTTGCTTTTCCTGGCTGAATTGTTGGCGAACTATCAAAGCGCCTTCAACGTCTTTGGATACCTCACCCTGAGGATGATTCTGGCGACCATCACCGCGCTGGTGCTGTGTCTTTGGTTTGGCCCCCTGATGATCCGCCGTCTGGTGGAGCGTCAGATCGGCCAGGCGGTGCGCGACGACGGTCCCCAGTCCCACCTGTCCAAGGCCGGTACGCCGACCATGGGCGGCGCCATGATCCTGATGGCCATGGCCGTCAGTACCCTGCTGTGGGGCGATCTGACCAACCATTATGTGTGGGTGGTGCTGGTCGTCACGCTGGGCTTCGGCGCCATCGGCTGGGTCGACGACTATCGCAAGGTAGTGGAAAAGAACCCGCGCGGACTGCCGGCTCGCTGGAAGTACTGCTGGCAGTCGGTGATCGGCCTGGGGGCTGCCGTGGTGCTCTACCTGACCGCTGCCTCGCCGGTGGAAACCAGCCTGATCCTGCCGCTGCTCAAGGACTTCGTGCTGCCACTGGGTGGCTTCTACATCCTGCTGACCTACCTGGTGATCGTCGGCTCTTCCAACGCAGTCAACCTGACCGACGGCCTCGACGGCCTGGCGATCATGCCCACGGTGATGGTCGCCATGGGCCTTGGCGTCTTCGCCTACGCCAGCGGCAACGCGGTATTCTCCGAGTACCTGCAGATTCCGATGATCCCCGGTGCCGGCGAGCTGGCGGTATTCTGCGCCACCATTTCCGGCGCCGGACTCGGCTTTCTGTGGTTCAACACCTATCCCGCCCAGGTGTTCATGGGTGACGTCGGCGCCCTGGCGCTGGGTGCGGCCCTGGGCGTGGTCGCGGTGATCGTGCGCCAGGAAGTGGTGCTGTTCATCATGGGTGGCGTCTTCGTCATGGAGACCATCTCGGTGATCCTGCAGGTCGGCTCCTACAAGCTGACCGGTCGTCGTATCTTCCGCATGGCGCCGCTGCATCACCACTTCGAGCTCAAGGGCTGGCCCGAGCCTCGCGTGATCGTGCGCTTCTGGATCATCACCGTGGTGCTGGTCCTGCTGGGTCTGGCCACCCTCAAGATCCGCTGAGGTGGCCATGGACGCCAGTCAGGATGTGCGACTGCCGCAACGCCATGTCGTGCCCGCCCACCTGAGCGTGGTGGTAGGGCTCGGCCTGTCGGGGATGGCGATCTGTCGCCATCTCAAGCGTGAAGGCCGCGATTTCATGGTGGTGGACACCCGCGAGGCGCCGCCGGGACTCGACGTCTTCCTGGCGGACTTTCCGGGGGTGCCGGTGCGCCTGGGGCCGCTCGATGGATTGGTGCTGGACGACGCGCGGGAGGTGATCCTGAGCCCCGGCATCGACCCCCATCAGGCGTGCTTCGAGACGCCGGCCAGGCGCATCGATCCAGACACCGGCGAGCCCCGTCTGGTGGGTGAGATCGCGCTGTTCCGGCGGGCCTGTCGCGCGCCGCTGGCGGCTATCACCGGTGCCAACGCCAAGTCCACCGTGACCACCCTGGTCGGCGAGATGGCCCGCGAGGCGGGGCGGCGGGTGGCCGTGGGGGGTAACCTCGGTACCCCGGCGCTGGACCTGCTGGTGCAGGAACCCGAGGCGGATCTCTTTGTGCTGGAGCTGTCCAGCTTTCAGCTCGAGACGACCCCGTGTCTGGGGGCCGACAGTGCTGCCTTCCTTAACCTCAGCGAGGACCACCTCGATCGCCACGGCGACATGGCCGGCTATCGCCGCGCCAAGCTCGCGATCTTTCGTGGTGCCAGGCACGCGGTGGTCAACGCCGAGGACCCCCTGACCTGGCCGGACGAGGCGTTGCCTGCACTGTCGCGCTTCGGCGTGACGGCGCCGCAATCCGGCGACGACTGGGGCGTGGTGGAGCACCAGGGCGAGCCCTGGTTCTTCCACGCGGACCAACCGCTGTTGCCGGTGGCTCGCATGCGCCAGAGCGGCCGTCACCACCAGGCCAATGCGCTGGCCGCCCTGGCCATGGGCCAGCGGCTGGACTTTCCGCTGGAGGCCATGGCCCGGGTGCTCGAACGTTTCAGCGGGCTTGCCCACCGCAGCGAGTGGCTCGCCACCATCGACGACGTCGACTGGATCAACGACTCCAAGGGCACTAATGTGGGCGCGACCCTGGCCGCCATCGCCGGTCTCGGCCCGACCCTGGATGGGCGTCTGGTACTGCTGGCCGGCGGTGTCGGCAAGGGTGCCGATTTCTCGCCGCTGGCCGCCCCCCTGTCGCGCTACGCCCGTGAGGTGGTGCTGTTCGGCCGCGACGCCGAGGCGATGGCCCAGGCCCTGAAGGGCGCGGTCGCCATCACCCGCGTCGACGATCTGGACACCGCCATGTGTCGCGCACGGGAGGTGGCCAGGCCCGGTGATGCGGTGCTGCTGTCACCGGCCTGCGCCAGTCTCGATCAGTTCGTCAACTATCAGGCCAGGGGAGACGCCTTTCGCGCCTGGGTGCAGGATCTTTCCAGCGGAGCCAAGCCATGAGCCGTCTCGCCCGATCTCGCCAGCGCCTCGGTGCCCTGCGCGAGCGTCTTTCCACCCGCGACCATGCCTTCGATGGCTGGCTGGTGGTGGCTACTCTGTCGCTTCTGCTGATCGGCTGGGTGATGGTGACGTCGGCCTCCACCGAGGTGGCGTCGAGCCTGACCGGCAACGCCTGGTACTTCAGTATTCGCCACGGCATCTTCGTGCTGGGCGGGTTGACCGTGGGGTGCCTGGCGCTGCGCGTCCCCCTGGCCTGGTGGAAGGCCAATGGCCCGCTGTTGCTGGTGGTGGGACTGGTGCTGCTGTTGCTGGTACTGCTGGTGGGGCGCGAGGTCAACGGCAGCCGCCGCTGGCTGTCGATCCCCGGGGTGCCCTTCAATCTACAGGCCTCGGAGGTCGCCAAGCTCTGCTTGATCGCTTACATGGCGGGCTATCTGGAGCGCTTTCTGCCACAGGTCAGGCGTCAGTGGGGGGCCTTTCTGCGCCCGTTGGTAGTGGTCGGAGTGGTGGCCGTGCTGCTGATCCTCGAGCCCGACTACGGCGGTGTGGTGGTCATGACCAGCTGCGTCATGGGCATGTTGCTGATGGCCGGGGCGCCCTGGGGGCGCTTTCTGCTGTTGTTCGTGCTGGTGGGAACCCTGGGTGCCATCCTGGCGGTGGCCGAACCTTACCGCATGGCGAGACTGACAAGTTTCATCGATCCCTGGGCGGACCAGTTCGCCAGCGGTTACCAGCTGACCCAGGCGCTGATCGCCTTCGGTCGCGGCCACTTGATCGGCATGGGCCTCGGCAACAGCGTACAGAAGCTGTTCTACCTGCCGGAGGCCCACACCGACTTTGTCTTTGCGGTGCTCGCCGAAGAGCTCGGCATGGTCGGCGCGATCGCGGTGGTCGGCCTGTTCGCACTGCTGGTGTGGCGGGCCATGGCGGTTGGGCGTCGGGCCGAGCTTGCGAGGCTACCGTTTGCCGCCTACCTGAGCTATGGCATCGCCCTGGTGATCGGCGCCCAGGCCTTTATCAACATCGCGGTGAGTACTGGCATGTTGCCGACCAAGGGGTTGACCCTGCCGCTGTTGTCCTACGGTGGGTCGAGCCTGGTGGTGAGCTGTATCATGGTAGCGTTGTTGCTGCGGGTGGACATCGAGACGCGCGAGCGCCAGCGTCGGCAGTCGCCGGCGGCGCGGCGTGACCAGGCCCGCGAAGCGCCCAGGAGAACCAAGGCTGCAGGAGTGAAGCCGTGAGTGACACACAGGGAAGGCGAGCGCTGATCATGGCCGGCGGCACCGGGGGGCACGTCATCCCGGCGCTGTCGCTGGCCAGGGGATTGCAGCAGCAGGGCGTCGAGGTGGCGTGGCTGGGTAGCCCCAGAGGTATCGAGAATCGCCTGGTGCCCGAGGCCGGCATAGTGCTTCACCAGATCGCCATCAGTGGCCTGAGGGGCAACGGTCTGGCGGGCTGGCTCAAGGCGCCGGTGCGCCTTGGACGCGCCGTGTGCCAGGCGAGAAGCGTGATTCGCGAGTTCGACCCACAGCTGGTGGTTGGGCTCGGAGGCTTTGCCAGCGGCCCCGGCGGGCTTGCCGCCCGACTGTGCGGCAGACCGCTGGTCATCCACGAGCAGAACGCCGTGGCCGGGCTGACCAATCGTGCACTGTCGCACCTGGCCAAGCGAGTCTACGCCGCCTTTCCCCAGGCCTTCGGTGGCCGCGCCGAGGTCGTCGGCAATCCGGTCAGGGATGACATCGCCGCCCTCGGCGAGAGTGCACGCGTGGCCGACCAGATGCGCGGACGACGCCTGCGGCTGCTGGTGGTCGGCGGCTCCCTGGGGGCGCTGGCGCTTAACCAGCAGATGCCCAGAGCGCTGGCCGAGCTACCCCCCGAGTCGCGTCCCGAGGTGCGCCACCAGGCCGGTAGAGACAAGGACCAGGCGACCCGCGAGGGCTATCAGGCTGCCGGCGTTGACGCCGAGGTCAGCGACTTTATCGCTGACATGGCCGACGCCTACGATTGGGCGGATCTGGTGGTCTGTCGCTCCGGCGCGCTGACCGTGGCGGAGCTGGCGGCGGCGGCCAAGCCGGCGCTGTTCGTACCCTTTCCCCACGCCGTGGATGATCATCAGACGGCCAACGCCCAGGCGCTGGTCGGTGCCGGTGCCGCGGCGCTTATTCAGCAGCGTGACATGAATCCGACGTCCCTGGCCGAACGCCTGGGGACCTTGCTTGAGCCCGACACCCTGGCGGCCATGGCGAGCAAGGCAAGGGCCGAGGCCCACCTTGACGCTGTGGAACGGCTGGTGGCGGGCTGTATGGAGACAGGTTTTGAGTAATTCGACCCAAGGGCCGGTCCCCGGCCAACTGAGCTCATCCGCTGCCACCAGGCCCGGTCTCGGCATGCGGCGCATTCGTCGTATCCACTTCGTCGGCATCGGCGGCGCCGGCATGTGCGGCATCGCCGAGGTGCTGGCCAATCAGGGCTACCAGGTCAGCGGCAGCGATCTGCGTCATTCGTCGGTGGTGGCGCGACTCGAACAGTGCGGCGCCCAGGTGTTCATCGGACACGCTGCCGAGCACGCTGCCGGTGCCGATGTGGTGGTGGTATCCACCGCCGTGGACGCGGACAACCCGGAGCTTGTGTGGGCCCACGAGCATCGCGTGCCGGTGGTACGTCGCGCCGAGATGCTGGCCGAGCTGATGCGCTTCCGTCACGGCATCGCCGTGGCCGGGACCCATGGCAAGACCACCACCACCAGCCTGACCGCCACTCTGCTCGGCGAGGGCGGGCTGGACCCGACCTTCGTCATCGGCGGCAAGCTGACCAGCGCCGGTACCAACGCCCAGCTTGGGCAGGGCGACTACCTGGTGGCAGAGGCGGACGAGTCCGATGCCTCCTTTCTGCACCTGCAGCCGATGGTCAGCATCGTCACCAATATCGATGCCGACCATATGAGCACCTATGGTGGCGACTTCGAGCGTCTCAAGCACACCTTCATCGAGTTTCTGCATAACCTGCCGTTCTACGGACTGGCGATACTGTGCATCGATGACGACAACGTGCGTGGCCTGCTCGACCGCATCAATCGCCAGTTCGTCACCTACGGCTTCTCCGACGACGCCGACTATCGCATCGAGAACTTCACCCAGAGTGCCGGCGAAGTCCGCTTTACCGCAGTGCGGCCCGGCAACCTCGAGGATCTCGATGTCAGTCTGGCCATGCCGGGCCGTCACAATGCGCTCAATGCGCTGGCGGCGATCGCCGTGGCCAGCGACGCCGGGGTCGACGCCGAGGCGATTCTGCGGGGACTCGCGAGCTTTGCCGGGGTTGGCCGTCGCTTCCAGGTACACGGTCACTTCGCCGCGCCGAACGGTGAAGGTGAGGTGATGCTGGTGGACGACTATGGTCATCACCCCCGCGAGGTGGAGATGGTCATCAAGGCGGTGCGCGATGGCTGGTCCGAGCGCCGGCTGGTGATGGTCTACCAGCCCCATCGCTACTCACGCACGCGCGATCTCTACGAGGACTTCGTCAGGGTGCTGTCCGGCGTCGATACGCTGGTACTGCTCGACGTCTACAGTGCCGGCGAAGCCGCGCTGCCCGGCGCCGATGGTCGCAGCCTGGCGGGTTCCATCCGTCAGCGTGGCGAAGTCGATCCGATCTTTGCTCAGGACAAGGCGGAATTGCCGGCGCTGCTGGCCAAGGTGCTCAGACCCGGCGATATCCTGATTACTCAGGGCGCCGGTGACGTGGGTGGCATCTCCCAGCGTCTGGCGGATGCCCAGCTTCAGTTCGACGAGGTGATCCTGTGACACGACAAGTACAGTCCTACGGCCATGTGGTGGTCATCTACGGTGGCCATAGCGCCGAACGAGAAGTGTCGCTGAACAGCGGTGCCGCCGTGCTGGCGGCGTGTCAGCGCCAGGGCCTTGAAGTGACCGGCTATGACCTTGCCGAGGGCGGCGTTGCCGGGCTGCAGGCGCTGAACCCCGATCTGGTGTTCATTGCCTTGCACGGCAGGGGAGGGGAGGACGGCTGTCTGCAGGGGGCCCTTGAGCTGGCGGGAATCCCCTATACCGGCAGCGGTGTTCTGGCCTCGGCGCTGGGCATGGACAAGCTCAGGACCAAGGCGCTGTGGCAGACCCTGGGTCTGCCGACGCCCGAGAGCGTGCTGCTGTCGCCCGAAGCCGACTGGAACGAGGTGGCCGACCGACTGGGTCTGCCGCTGGTGGTCAAGCCGGTCCATGAAGGTTCGACCATCGGCATCAGCATCGTCAACAGCCGTGATGAACTCGAAACCGCCTATCGTGAGGCCGCCACCTTCGATACTCGGGTGATGGCCGAGCGTTTTGTGTCGGGAGACGAATTTACCTTGTCGGTACTTGGCGACAGCGCGCTGCCGGCCATTCGCGTCGAGGTGCCCAGCGGCTTCTACGACTACGAGGCCAAGTACCTGTCCAACGAGACGCTTTACCACCTGCCCTGTGGTCTGGATACCGAGCAGGAGACCGCGCTGGGCGAGCTGTGCCTGGCGGCGTTCGAAGCGGTGGGCTGTCAGGGCTGGGGCCGCGTCGATGTGATGCGCGACGCTGAAGGTCGGTTCTGGCTGCTCGAGGTCAATACCGTGCCCGGCATGACAGATCACAGTCTGGTGCCCCAGGCGGCGGCCCATGCAGGCATCGACTTCGACGAACTGGTCCTGCGTATTCTCGATACCGCCAGGGAGCGCGGCTGAGATGGCCAGGCGCGGCACCTGGCTTGGCGTCGTGCTGCTGGCTGCCCTGGTGGGCGCCGGTGGCAAGGCGCTGTGGTTGTGGCTGGATCGGCCCATCGAGCGGGTGTCCATCGGTGGTGAGTTGCACCACGTGGACGCCAGCTATCTCAAGGGCCAGCTGGCGCCGCTGGTCAGGGGCCGCACCTGGCTGTCGGTGGACCTGGAGGCGCTGCGTGAGCAGGCATTGCAGGTGGGCTGGCTCAAGGAGGTGCGTATTCGTCGCGAGTGGCCCAATGAACTGACCTTCGAGCTCGAGGAGCAGCGCCCGGTGGCGCGCTGGAACGACGATCAACTGCTCAACGGCGATGGCGAGCCCTTTGTCTATGCCCCGGTGGAGCCGCCCATGGGACTACCGGATATGGCGGGACCCGGTGGCGCCGGTCCCGAGGTGCTGGCCTACTTCGATGACCTGGGGCAGCGGCTGGACAAGATGGGGCTCGGGATCGACCAGCTACGTCTGGAAGCCCGCGGCGCCTGGCGCTTTCAGCTGGACAGCGGCGTCTGGATCATGCTCGGCCGTGGAGATCTGGACGCCCGCCTCGGGCGCCTCGAGGCGGCCTGGCGGCGTGAACTGGGTGAGGTCGCGTCGCACATTCGCTACATCGATCTGCGCTACCCCAACGGCGTCGCCGTGGCCTGGCATGGCGAGACGGAGCCGGTCGATGATGAGGCCGCGACTCGCGGTTAACGAAAAGACGGCATGGATCAGACGCGAGAACGGAATTATATGGCGACACTTTTCCGGCCATCGGCAAAGTTTTCTCGGTTTCTTTTGTTTAAATGTGTCCGTATCGTGGAATGAATGTACGCCCCGGGCTGGTCGAACAAGCGCTATTGTTCCTATAATCGTCCCAGGTTTTTTTATAACAGAGGCAGGTTCCGAGGTAACGGAATCCGTTCAAGGAGATTTCCCGGCTCATGGCAGGTCCATCCAACGTGTCCAATATGGTAGTCGGGCTGGATATCGGAACATCCAAGGTCGTCGCGATCGTGGGGCAACCCACCGACGATGGTGGTATCGAAATTGCCGGTATCGGCTCTCATCCCTCCCGTGGCATGAAGAAGGGAGTGGTGATCAATATCGAATCCACGGTCCAGTCGATTCAGCGTGCGGTTGAAGAAGCTGAGTTGATGGCCGGTTGCGACATACATTCGGTTTATGTGGGCATTGCCGGCAGTCATATCAGTTCCATGAATTCCGATGGGGTCGTGGCGATCAAGGAGCGCGAAGTTGCGCCTTCCGATATCGAGCGAGTGATCGACTCGGCGCGGGCCAGGGCCATTTCCGAAGGGCAGCGGGTGCTGCACGTGTTGCCCCAGGAGTTCGCCATCGACACCCAGGGCGGTATCCGTGAGCCGCTGGGCATGTCGGGTGTGCGTCTGGAGGCGCGAGTTCATCTGGTGACCGCCGCGCTCAACGCGGTACAGAACATCGAGAAGTGCGTGCGTCGCTGTGGGCTCGACGTCGACGCCATCATCCTCGAGCAGCTGGCTTCCAGTCATGCCGTGCTGACCGAGGATGAGCGTGAGCTGGGCGTCTGCATGGTCGACATTGGCGGGGGCACCACCGATATTGCGGTATTCACCGAGGGCGCCATTCGCCACACTGCGGTGATACCGATCGCCGGTGACCAGGTCACCAACGATATCGCCATGGCGCTGCGTACCCCGGCTCAGTATGCCGAGGAGATCAAGGTCAAGTACGCCTGTGCGCTGACCCAGCTGGCTTCCAGCGACGAAATGATCAAGGTACCGAGTGTCGGCGACCGTCCCGCCAGAGACCTGTCTCGACAGTCGCTGGCCGAAGTGGTTGAGCCGCGTTACGAGGAATTGTTCACCCTGGTGCGCGACGAACTGCGCCGCAGCGGCTTTGAGGATCTGGTCGCCGCAGGGGTGGTGTTGACCGGTGGCACATCACGCATGGAAGGTGTGGTGGAGCTTGCCGAAGAGATATTTCACATGCCGGTCAGGGTCGCTTGTCCGCAGAATGTGAGGGGCCTGGCTGACGTGGTGCGAAATCCGATTTATTCGACGGGTGTCGGTTTGTTACATTACGCTCTACATGAGGCCCGTCAGGGTCGTGTCCACCAGGGGCAGGGTGGCACCATCTCGTCGCAATCGAGACGCGAGGACGTCTCCCGGCGTGGACCAGAGGAAAGGACTCCGGCGCTGGAAAAGATCAAAGGCTGGTTCAAAGGAAATTTCTGAAAGGGCCGCACAAGCGGCTCAGGAGACGGGGCAAATGTTCGAAGTCGTAGATAGCGCGCCCTCAAGCAGCGCGGTCATAAAGGTCATCGGCGTCGGTGGCGGCGGCGGCAATGCCGTCAATCACATGGTCGAGAGCAGCATCGAAGGGGTGGAGTTCATCTGCGCCAATACCGATGCCCAGGCGCTCAAGCGCGTCTCCGCCAAGACCGTGTTGCAGCTCGGCAGCGAGATCACCAAGGGGCTTGGCGCCGGTGCCAACCCCGAAGTGGGTCGTCAGGCCGCGATGGAAGATCGTGAGCGGATCGCCGAGTTGCTCGGTGGCGCCGACATGGTCTTCATCACCGCCGGCATGGGTGGTGGTACCGGCACCGGCGGGGCACCGGTGGTCGCCCAGGTCGCCAAGGAGCTGGGCATCCTGACCGTCGCGGTGGTCACCCGCCCGTTCCCCTTCGAAGGCCCCAAGCGCATGCGCGCAGCGGAAGAGGGCATGAAGGAGCTGTCCGAGCATGTCGACTCGCTGATCACCATTCCCAACGAGAAGCTTCTGTCCGTGCTTGGCAAGAGCGCGACACTGCTGACTGCCTTCAGCGCCGCCAATGACGTCCTGCTGGGTGCCGTACAGGGTATCGCCGAGCTGATCACCAGCCCGGGCATCATCAACGTCGACTTCGCCGACGTGCGCACCGTGATGTCAGAGATGGGCATGGCGATGATGGGCACCGGTGGTGCCACCGGCGAAAATCGCGCACGCGAGGCCGCCGAGAAGGCGATCCGCAGCCCGCTGCTCGAGGATATCGATCTGCACGGCGCTCGCGGCATCCTGGTCAACATCACCGCTGGGCCGGATCTGTCGATCGGTGAGTTCAACGACGTCGGCGCCACGGTGCAGGAGTTCGCCTCCCAGGACGCCACCATCGTCGTGGGTACCTCCATCGACATGGACATGACCGACGAACTGCGGGTCACCGTGGTCGCGGCGGGTCTCGACAATCAGGTGTCACGCCAGCAGAAGCCGGCGGCGCAGCAGCAGGTTCGTCGTCCCGAGGCGCGCCAGCGTCCTCAGCAGAGTGCGATCAATCGCGCCCAGGGCGGCGCCGGTGTGGCCGCAGCGAGCAAGCCAGAGGCGCAGGAATCACCGCGACCGCAGGCCGAGAAGCGCAAGTCTCAGGAGTTGGACGATTATCTCGATATTCCCGCCTTCCTGCGGCGTCAGGCGGACTGATCGAGAGCAGAGTGCGCGAAATTTCCGGGGTGCAGGGATCGAAAGGCGATGTTTTTTTGTTGAAACGTCCGTTTGGTGTTATAGTGAACGGTGTTTGATAACCAACGACTGCCTGGCGACTGCACAATGATCAGACAACGTACCCTCAAGAATGTCATCCGCGCCACGGGCGTGGGACTGCACTCCGGCAAGAAGGTCTACCTGACGCTTCGCCCCGCGCCGGTGGACACGGGCATTGTGTTCGTGCGCACCGACCTCGAGCCGGAGGTCCGCATTCCCGCCCAGGCGTTGAATGTGACCGACACCACTCTCTGCACCGCCCTGTCTCAGAATGGTGAGAAGGTCGCGACCGTGGAGCACCTGATGTCCGCCTTCGCGGGTCTCGGCATCGACAATGCCTACGTCGATGTGAGCGCGCCCGAAGTGCCGATCATGGACGGTAGTGCCGGACCCTTTGTGTTCCTGATCCAGTCCGCCGGGATCCAGGAGCAGAGCGCGGCCAAGAAGTTCATCCGCATCAAGCGTGAGATCAAGGTCAGCGAAGGCGACAAGGAAGCCGTCTTCCTGCCCCATCAGGGCTTCAAGGTCTCCTTTGCCATCGACTTCGATCACCCGGTGTTCGAGGACCAGAAGCAGACCGCCATGGTCGACTTCTCCACGACGTCCTTCGTCAAGGAGGTGTCTCGCGCGCGGACCTTCGGCTTCATGCGTGATCTCGAGTACCTGCGCTCGAACAACCTGGCGCTTGGTGGGAGCCTCGACAATGCCATCGTGGTGGACGACTACCGCATCGTGAACGACGGTGGTCTGCGCTACGACGACGAGTTCGTCAAGCACAAGGTGCTGGACGCCATCGGTGACCTTTACCAGCTCGGTCACAGCCTGATCGGCGAGTTCCGTGGCGTGAAGTCCGGTCACGCGCTGAACAACCAGCTGTGTCGTGCGCTCATCGAGCAGCCCGAGGCCTGGGAGATCGTGACCTACGAGAGCGAAGCCGAATCGGCGCCGATTTCCTACGCGGCACCGGCCATGGCGTGATGCGAGCCTCGGTGATGGCCAGGCCAAGGTTAGCCCCGCAGATCGCCAGTCTTCCGTAGCAACTTGTCTTCGGCCATCACTCGCTTGAACGCCGCCCCTCGGGGCGGCGTTCTGCTGTCTGGGGTTTCATATTCGCGTCATGTTCACGTCGTGTTCGGCGTCACCAAGCGGCGCGGGCAGGGTCGGGAGGCCGCGGCGCTGCCTTGTGGGTACCCCCGTGAGTGGCCCGGGAGCGGCGATTCATGCGCGGGGAGCGCCGATGGGGCTAGGCGTCGTCTTTCCCTGAAGGCGACTCGGCGTGGGCCGCCAGGCGCTCCAGGGCGCGCTTGAGTCGCGGATCCTCGACATCGGCGGCGCAGCTCGAGAGCTCGTCACCGGCCTGGGCGGGCAGGCGCCTTACCTGGCGCGGCGCCACCTTGGCCGGGCGCACCGGGCGTACCTTGAGGTGGAAGCCGGTCACCGCCTGGAACTCCGGCAACTGGTGCAGGCAGTCGAGCAGACGTGGCTGTTCGTAGCGCAGACGGGTCAGCCAGGCTGCGCCATCGGTGATCAGGGTCAAACGGCCGTCACGGAAGCCACCGACAAACAGGTGTTCCGCCAGAGTGGGCGAGAGTTCATTGCGCAGATGCTCCTGAGCGCGCTCGATCAGGCGCGCCATGCGCATCAGTCCGCCCAGTTCGCCGCGGCCCTGAAGAAGCCCTGTCATGGACTGGGCGCGGAACCGCTTAACCTTTATACTCATGTGCTTGTGTCTTGGGATGCCCCAGGATCAATGAATTTGTCGCTCGGCGGCGTTCGTCTGTGGAACGCAGGTGTCATGGCCGTTTGCATGATGGCCGCTCGAGTGATGGGCAGCCGGCATGGCGCCGGCCCGAGACTAGCACGCCAGGGAGTTCCCCGACAGCATGACTGCCATCGACCCACATCGCTGCTGCCCCCGCGAGGCTCGTGCCCGTCGGGTGGCCAGATGGTGGTTGGCAGGGCTGCTGGTGGGCTGCCTGCTGCCGGCGAGCCTGAGCGCCGCCGAATCTCCTCGAGCCACCGAGCGACTGGTGCAGATCTGCATCATGGCGCCGGCGGTCATCCGGGCCCATACCATGCTCAAGGCCTGCCGCCATCGGCTGGCCCGACATCCCCTCAAGACCCTGCCCAAACCATCGTCCCCGTCGGTGGCCTGGTCGGCGCCGATACTGGTGCCGGTGGCCGCCCTCGACGTGGTGTCTCGCCGGGGTCCTCCTGACATCGCCTGAATTCGATGAAGCGTGACGGTCGCCAATGCCTGGCGGCCTCTTTTTCAGGTTCCAGATTTCAGGAAGTTTCATGATCAATTCTCTGCTGCGTAAAGTCGTCGGCTCCAAGAACGACCGCGACGTCAAGCGCATGTCCCGCCAGGTTCGCGCCGTCAATGAGCTCGAGCCGAGCCTCGAAGCCCTCGATGACGCTGCGCTGGCCGCCCGCACCGCTGAGTTCCGTGAGCGTCTGGCGGCCGGTGAGTCGCTCGATGCCCTGTTGCCCGAAGCCTTTGCCACCGTGCGCGAGGCCAGCAAGCGGGTGATGGGCATGCGTCACTTCGACGTACAGCTGATCGGCGGCATGACCTTGAACCGCGGCCGGATCGCCGAGATGAAGACCGGTGAGGGCAAGACCCTGGTCGCGACCCTGGCGGTGTACCTCAACGCCTTGCCCGGCAAGGGCGTGCACGTGGTCACGGTCAACGACTACCTGGCCCGGCGTGACGCCAACTGGATGCGCCCCCTGTACGAGTTCCTCGGCCTGTCGGTAGGCGTGATCTACTCCGGCCAGACCTCCGAGGAGAAGCGTGACTCCTACGCCTGCGACATCACCTACGGCACCAACAACGAGTTCGGCTTCGACTACCTGCGCGACAACATGGCGTTTTCGCTGGAAGACAAGGTTCAGCGGGAACTGCACTTTGCCATCGTCGACGAGGTGGACTCCATCCTTATCGATGAGGCGCGCACGCCGCTGATCATCTCCGGTGCGGTGGACGAGAACACCGAGCTGTACAAGGTGGTGGATCGGCTCGCCAGGGAGCTCACCCCCTGCACCGACGAGGAAGATCCCGAAAGCGGCGACTTCACCCTCGACGAGAAGCAGAAGCAGGTCGAGGTGACCGAGCGCGGCCACCACAAGGTCGAGGAGCTGATGCGCGCCCAGGGGCTGCTCGGCGAGGACGACTCGCTCTACGCCGCCCAGAACCTCAACCTGTTGCAGCATATGCACTCGGCGCTGCGTGCGCGCCACCTGTACCACCCTGACGTCGACTACATCGTCAGCGAGGGACAGGTGGTCATCGTCGACGAACACACCGGGCGTACCATGCCGGGACGTCGCTGGTCAGAGGGCCTGCACCAGGCGGTGGAAGCCAAGGAGGGTGTGACCGTCCAGCGCGAGAGCCAGACCCTGGCCTCCACCACCTTCCAGAACTACTTCCGCCTGTACGAGAAGCTGTCCGGGATGACCGGTACCGCCGATACCGAGGCCTTCGAATTCCGTCAGATCTACGGGCTCGATGTGGTGGTCATCCCCACCAACAGGCCGCTGGCGCGCAAGGACATGAACGACCTCGTCTACCTCAGCGCCGAAGAGAAGTTCGAGGCGATCATCGAGGACGTCAAGGTCCAGGTCGAGGCCGGCCGTCCGGTGCTGGTGGGTACCGCGTCCATCGAGACGTCCGAATACCTGGCCGAGTTGATGCGCAAGGCGGGCATCGACTTCAACGTGCTCAACGCCAAGCAGCACCAGCGCGAGGCCGAGGTTATCGCCCAGGCCGGGCGCCCAGGTGCGGTGACCATCGCGACCAACATGGCCGGTCGTGGTACCGATATCGTGCTCGGCGGCAACTGGGAGGCCGAAGCGGCCAAGCTGGAAAACGCCAGCGACGCCGAGGTCGAGGCATTGAAGGAGGCCTGGCGCGAACGCCACGAGGCGGTGCTGGCCGCCGGTGGTCTGCACGTCATCGGCTCCGAGCGCCATGAGTCACGGCGCATCGACAATCAGCTGCGTGGTCGTAGTGGCCGCCAGGGCGACCCGGGCTCGACCCGCTTCTTCCTGTCGCTGGAAGACAACCTGATGCGTCTGTTCGGTTCCGAACGGGTGCAGAAGCTGATGCAGGCGCTTGGCCTGGAGCGGGGCGAGGCCATCGAGCACAAGATGGTGTCCAACGCCGTCGAGCGTGCTCAGAAGAAGGTCGAGGGACGCAACTTCGATATCCGCAAGCAGCTGCTCGAGTACGATGACGTGGCCAACGATCAGCGTCGCGTGATCTACGAGCAGCGCAACGAGATCCTGGCCGCCAGCGACGTCTCCGACAACGTCATGGGCATTCGTGAAGAGGTGCTGGACGAGGCCATCAGTGCCTACGTGCCGCCCCAGAGCCTGCCCGAGCAGTGGGACCTGGCGGGGCTCGAGGCTCACCTCAAGAGCGAGTACCAGTTGGACGCGCCGGTGGTGCAGTGGGCCGAGGAGGACGAGCGCTTCCACGAGGAGCAGCTGCGCGAACGCCTGCAGACCCAGCATCGCGAGACCTACCAGGCCAAGGTCGCCATCGCTGGCGAGGAGCTGATGCGGCGCTTCGAGAAGCAGGTCATGCTGCAGGTGCTGGACACCCGCTGGAAGGAACACCTGCAGTCCATGGACCATCTGCGTCGTGGTATCCATCTGCGTGGCTACGCTCAGAAGAATCCGAAGCAGGAGTACAAGCGCGAATCCTTCGAGCTGTTCCAGAACCTGCTGACCAATATCAAGGCCGACGTCACCCGTATCCTCAGTCACGTGCAGGTGCGTGCCCCCGAGGAGGTGGACGCCCTGGAGCGTCAGCGTCGCGAGGCCCTTGCCCGCGAGAGCGCCCAGGCGGCCAGTCGCCACGACGCACCTGCCGCGACGGACGCCGAGATGGCCGACGAGGGCGGCGAGCGTCACGTCAACGAGGTTGCCGATCAGCGCCCGGTGCGTCGAGACGCCCCCAAGGTTGGCCGCAATGATCCCTGCCCCTGCGGCTCCGGCAAGAAGTACAAGCAGTGCTGCGGCAAGCTCAGCTGAGCAAGCCTCGCAACCCATGACGACGGCGACCCCGGGCTTCAAGGCCTGGGGTCGTCTTTGACGCAAGGAGAAAACAATGGCAGTCGGTGACAGCATTTTTCCGGCAATGGGGCCGATTCCCGGGGTTCGCCTGGGCAGTGCCATGGCGGGCATCAAGAAGCCGGGCCGGCGTGATCTGGTGGTGATCGAGGTGGCCACGGGCGCCAGGGTGTCCGGCACCTTCACCCGCAACGCCTTCTGCGCGGCGCCGGTCCATGTGGCCCGCCAGCATCTGGCCGCGGGCGACGCGGTTCGCTACCTGGTCATCAATACCGGCAATGCCAACGCCGGCACCGGCGAGATCGGCATGCGCGACGCCCACGCCACCTGTCAGGCGCTGGCCGAACTCGCCGAGGTGTCGGCCGACCAGGTGCTGCCGTTCTCCACCGGCGTGATCGGCGAACCGCTGCCGATGGAGCGACTTCTCGGTGGCCTGCCAGAGGCGCTCGATCAGCTCGACGACGGTGGCGACGCCTGGGCTCGGGCGGCCGAAGGCATCCTCACCACCGACACCCGGACCAAGGGCGCGACCCGCCAGGTGGCGCTCAAGCAGGGCACTGTCACCCTCAATGGCATCGCCAAGGGGTCGGGCATGATCCGTCCCGACATGGCCACCATGCTGGGTTTTGTCGCCACCGACGCGGCGATCGAGTCCGAGCGTCT
The DNA here is from genome assembly GCF_030733595.1 of Halomonas sp. MMSF_3323. Classification (NCBI taxonomy): domain Bacteria; kingdom Pseudomonadati; phylum Pseudomonadota; class Gammaproteobacteria; order Oceanospirillales; family Halomonadaceae; genus Halomonas; species Halomonas sp. MMSF_3323. The sequence continues at coordinate 27,450 of NZ_JASHIT010000019.1, forward strand.
TGATGCCCTGCTCAGGGAGGGCGTCAAGCGCTCGTTCAACAGCATCACCGTGGACTCCGATACCTCGACCAACGACGCCTGCATGCTGATCGCCACCGGCCAGGGCGCAGCGCTTGCCGATGACGATGACGAGCGGATATTTCGTCAGGCCCTCGATGAGGTGCTGGTGGAACTGGCCCAGGCGATCATTCGCGACGGCGAGGGTGCGACCAAGTTCGTCACCCTGGATGTCAGCGGTGCCCTGAGCGTCGAGGAGGCGCGCGAGGTAGCCTTTACGGTGGCCCATTCGCCGCTGGTAAAGACCGCTCTGTACGCCAGTGACGCCAACTGGGGCCGTATCCTCGCTGCGGTGGGGCGTGCCCGGGTCGAGGACTTCGATGTCGATCGGGTGACCATCGATCTGGGTGATGTGCGCCTGGTCGAGAACGGTGGGCGTGCAGAGGGCTACAGTGAGGACGCCGGCAGTGCGGTGATGGCGGCAGAAGAGATCACCATTGCCATCGATCTGGGGCGTGGTGACGCTGCCGCGCGGGTGTGGACCTCCGACCTGTCCCACGACTATGTATCGATCAACGCCGACTACCGCAGTTGATTCCGCATGGGTTCGTCGGCGGCAGATGAATCTCGGCCAGTGAATCGGTATCCTGTGTCGTCTTTTTTGCCTGTCCGGCGGGTAGCGGTGGAGCCGATCCATCGGCGATGCATCAGCGGCAGATGAATCTCGGCGAGCGAATCGGTATCCTATGCCGACTTTTATCGCCCTCCCGACTGAAAACTGGTGCGGGCGTGGCCCGCGAACCGAAGCTGGTATTGTTGAATGAACACTATGGTGAAGAGAAGGGTGCACGTGGCGGCGGCCGCCATCATCAGCCCGAACGGTGACGAAGTGCTGCTGGCCCGGCGTCCTTCCAATGTGGACCACGGCGGCCTGTGGGAGTTTCCCGGTGGCAAGCTGGCGCCCTACGAGACCGGGCTTGAGGCGCTCAAGCGCGAGCTGCACGAAGAACTCGGCATCGAGATTCGTCGCGCCCAACCGCTGATTCGCATCCACCACGAGTACTCCGACAAGCACATTCTGCTCGACGTCTGGCAGGTCAAGGACTTCTCCGGTGAGCCCTTCGGTCGAGAAGGACAGGCGGTACGCTGGGTGCCCATGGGCGAACTGATTGGCTATCCCTTCCCGGCCGCCAACCTGCCGATCCTGCGTGCGGTGATGCTGCCCTCGGAATACCTGATCAGTGACGAGGAAGCCGACGAGGACGCCTTCGACGCCAAGCTCGAGCGGGCCCTCGAGGAAGATGGCGTGCGTCTGGTTCAGCTGCGCGCCAAGACCCTCGACGAGGACGCCTACGTGGCCCGTGCGGAGCGTGCTCTGGCGCTGTGCCGTCGTTACGGTGCCAAGCTGATGCTCAACGGTGAACCGGAGCTGCTCGAGCGGATCGATGCCGATGGTATCCATCTGACCAGCGAGCGGCTGATGGGCCTGGAGCGTCGCCCCATCGCCGAGGCCAAGTGGTTGGCGGCCTCGACCCACGACAAGGCCCAGCTCGACCAGGCCCACGCCATTGGCTGCGACTTCGTGACCCTGTCACCGCTGCGCACCACTCCGTCCCATCCGGAAGTGGCACCGATCGGCTGGCATGACTTCCAGCAACTGGTCGAACGCGCCGGCATGCCGGTCTACGCGCTGGGGGGCATGACGCGCCACGACGCCAGCCATGCCCGCGCCGTGGGGGCCCAGGGGATCGCGTCCATCCGTGACTTCTGGCGCTAGGGCATTGGCGAAAAGGGCCAGCACCGGCCGTTAGCTACCAGATGCAAGAAACCCCGCCAGGGAGACCTGGCGGGGTTTCTTGCGTTCAGGGGCATGTCGTTCCATTGCCGCGTGGCTCTGTTCTCAAGCTCGACGAGCGTCGGCGCTTTTCGTACAAGCCCTGGGCTTTATGCGAGAAGTCGACGAAGCCCGGCTCTTTGGCGGCAAGCCCTAGTCGCGGTAGCGGCGGGTCAGATCTCCATAGGCGTCGATGCGCCGGTCCCGCAGGTAGGGCCAGATCCGCCGCACGTTTTCGCCATGGTCCAGATCCAGGGTCACCAGCAGGGTCTCGGGCTCGGTGCCGGCGTGGGCCAGCAGCTCACCCTGGGGCCCGGCGACAAAGCTGCCGCCCCAGAAGTCGATGCCTTCGCTGACCTTCGAGTGATCCTCCTCGTGGCCCACCCGGTTTGCGACCAGCACCGGGACACCGTTGGCCACGGCGTGGCTGCGCTGGATCAGCGTCCAGGCGTCCTTCTGGCGCGTCTTTTCGGCGTCGTCGTCGCCCGGCGCCCAGCCGATGGCGGTGGGGTAGAGCAGCAGTTCGGCACCGGCCAGGGCCATCAGGCGCGCGGCCTCCGGGTACCACTGATCCCAGCACACCAGTACCCCGAGCCGGCCCACCGAGGTGTCGATGGGGGTAAATCCCTGCTTGAGGCCGGCGTCATGATCTCCGGGGGTGAAGTAGAACTTCTCGTAGAAGCCCGGGTCGTCGGGGATATGCATCTTGCGGTAGTGACCCACCGCGCCCTTGGCGCCGTCGTAGACCACCGCCGTGTTGTGATAGATGCCCGGCGCGCGGCGCTCGAACAGCGAGCCCATCAGCACGATGTCGAGCTCCGCGGCGAGTTCGGCCAGTCGTGTGCCGGTGGGCCCGTCCAGCGGCTCCGCCAGGTCGAACAGGGCCGGATCCTCGTACTGACAGAAGTAGTGGGTGGCGTGGAGTTCCTGCAGCATCACCAGTCTGGCACCGCGGCCTGCGAGATCGCGGATGCTCGCTTCACTGGCGTCAAGGCTTCTGGCCTTGTCGGGCCAGGCGGGTTGCTGGACCAGGCCCACGGTCAATTGGCGTGTCATCGGCGGTCTCCTTCGGCGGTGGTGAGGGTGCCCTGGGGCCACTGCATGGTCAGGCAGTGCAGGCTGCCGTGTTGAACGATGGCGGCGCTGGCGTCCACCGGGATGATATCCCGGTCGGGGAAGGCCCCGGCCAGGGCGTCGAGCGCCGCCAGGTCGTGACGATCGCCGTAGACCGGCACCAGCACCGCCCCGTTGATGATCAGGAAGTTGGCGTAGGTGGCCGGCAGGCGGTGGCCATCCTCGGCGTCATGGCAGGCGCCAGGCCAGGGCAGCGGCACCAGACGATAGGGCGAGCCGTCCGCGCGGGTCAGCGCCTTGAGTTCGCGCTCCATGGCGGCGAGCTCGGCGTAGTGCGCGTCGCTCGGATCATCGCAGCGCACATAGGCGATGGTCTGGGGATCACAGAAGCGCGCCAGGGTATCGATATGGCTGTCGGTATCGTCGCCTTCGAGATGTCCGTGGCAGAGCCACAGCACCCGTTGGATGCCCAGCGTCTCGGCCAGCCAGGTCTCGATATCGGCCCGCGACATCGAGGGGTTGCGGTTGGGATTGAGCAGACAGGCCTCGGTGGTCAGCAGCGTCCCTTCGCCATCGGTCTCCAGGGCGCCGCCCTCCATGATCACCGCGCTCTCGCTTGTCGGGCAGGCGATCAAGCCGGCATCCTTGAGCTGGCGGGTCAGGGTGTTGTCGCGATCGGCCGGAAACTTGCCGCCCCAGCCGTTGAAGCCGAGGTCATGGAAGGTAACGCCGTCGCCGTCACCGGTCGCCAGCGGGCCATGGTCCCGGGCCCAGGTGTCGTCGGCGTCGACCACGGTCAGGCGCAGACGCTCGGGTGGCGCGCCTCGGGCCAGCAGGCGGCCTGACAGCGCCTCGCCGGTGTCACGGTCGGGCACCCCGATGATCACGCTCTGATAACGACTGATGATCAGGGCGAGCTGCTCGAGCATCGCCTCGATGGCGGGCAGCGTCGGCGCCCAGTCGCTGTCGCGGCGGGGCCAGGTCAGCTGGACGGCATCCTGAGGGTGCCATTCGGGTAGCAGGCGGGGCATGGGTGATGTCCTGGGGCCAAGAAACGGCGAAATGTAGGCGGCTGTGACCGAAGATGCAAGGATCTCGCAATTCCTCTGCCGTGGCGATGCAGTCGCTCGCAAAAAACCGTACCATGACGGCCCGCCGACAAGGAACGAGTCCATGCTTGATCGATTGCCCTTTCTGATCGGGTTGCGTTATGTGCGAGCCAAGCGACGCAACCACTTCATTTCGTTCATCTCGCTGACCTCCATGCTGGGTCTTACCCTGGGCGTGGCGGTGCTGATCCTGGTGCTCTCGGTGATGAACGGCTTCGACCGGGAGCTGCGCCAGCGGGTGCTGGGCATGGTGCCTCACACCCAGATCGAACAGGCCGGTGGGATGACCGACTGGCAGCCCCTGGCCGAGCGCCTGACCCAGCGCGAACATGTCATCGGGGCGGCGCCCTATATCCAGCAGCAGGGCATGTTCTCGGTGGCCGGGCGCAATCAGGGTGCCATGGTCAACGGCATCGAGCCCGAGTGGGAAAGCCGGGTGTCGATCGTCGACGAGAACATGTCGCGTGGCTCGCTGGACGACCTCAAGGCAGGGGAGTGGCACATCGTGCTCGGCTCCATCCTCGCCAACAACCTCAACGTCGACGTGGGGGACAGCGTGACCCTGCTGGTGCCGGAGGCCTCGATCACCCCGGCAGGCGTCTTTCCCAGGCTCAAGCGCTTCACCGTCAGCGGCATCTTCAGTGTCGGTGCCGACCTGGACGCCAACCTGGCCTACGCCAACATCGAGGACATGCAGACCCTGGCGCGCATGGGTGACAGCATTGGCGGGCTGCGTCTGGAGCTCGACGATCTGTTCCTGGCCGGTCAGGAGACCCAGGCCATCGTCAATGAACTGGGCGGTGGCTATCGCGGCTACGACTGGACCTTCACCCGGGGCAACCTGTTCCAGGCGATCCAGATGGAAAAGCGCATGATCGGCCTGCTGCTGACCGTGATCATCGCCGTGGCTGCCTTCAATATCGTCTCGACCCTGGTGATGGTGGTGACCGACAAGCACGCCGACATCGCCATCCTGCGGACCATCGGCGCCACCCCGGGTTCGATCATGGGCATCTTCATGGTGCAGGGTATCGCCATCGGGGTGATCGGTATCGTCATCGGGGTCGCGCTGGGTATTCTGCTGGCGCTGACGGTGTCCGATATCATTGCCTTCGTCGAGTCGACCCTGGGTATCCACTTCCTCGACGCGGGGGTCTACTTCATCAGTGACCTGCCGTCCCAGCTGATCTGGAGCGATGTCTATCAGATCGTGGGGGCCGCCTTCGTGCTGACCTTCCTGTCCACCCTGTATCCGGCCTGGCGCGCGGCGCGGGTCCAGCCTGCCGAGGTGCTGCGCTATGAATGATTCGGTAATCGCCAAGCCTGGTGTCGAGGCGTCGACCCCCGCCGGCAACGACCTGATGCTCGAGTGCCGCGAGTTGTCCCGGGTCTACGACGAAGGACCCGCCGACCTGGTGGTGCTCGACCAGCTCGAGCTCAAGGTGCACGCCGGCGAGCGAGTCGCGGTGGTCGGCAGTTCCGGCTCCGGCAAGACCACCCTGCTCAACCTGCTCGGTGGGCTCGACAGCCCCAGCGCCGGCGAAGTACGGGTGGCCGACACCGTGTTGCACAAGATGGGCGACGCCGAGATCGGGCGCTTCCGCAATCGCCACATCGGCTTCGTCTACCAGTTCCACCATCTGCTGGCGGAGTTCTCGGCGCTGGAGAACGTGGCGCTGCCGTTGATCATTCGCGGTAGCCGCAAGCGTGACGCCGAGGACAAGGCGCGTGCTCTGCTGGACAAGGTAGGGCTGGGCCCCAGGGCCGAACACAAGCCCGGCGAGCTGTCCGGCGGTGAGCGCCAGCGTGCGGCGATCGCCAGGGCCTTGGTCACCGATCCCAGCCTGATGCTGATGGACGAGCCCACCGGCAACCTCGACAAGCACACCGCCGCCAGCATCCTGGCGCTGATGGATGAGCTTGCCGCCAGCGCTCGCTGCGCCTTCGTCATCGTCACCCATGACCCGGCCCTGGCCGCCCATCAGGACCGCGTGCTGAGACTCGACAACGGCAAGCTGCACGCCGAGTAGGTCTTTCGCAGCGTCCAGAAGAAGCCAGAAGAAGGCCCCGATGCAATCGCATCGGGCCTTCTTTCGTCGGGGATTGCTTGTCCGGGCTTTCTCGTCCCGGCTTTTTCGTCCGGGCTTTGCAGACCAGCGGGAACGGCGCCGGGCCGAGCAGGGCCTTTTGCGCAGGCTGAGTCAGTGTGGCTGGGTCGATGCGGCTGAGTCAGTGCGGCTGGGTCCTGCGGCGTCGCCGGCGCGCGCGTGCCTTCCAGCTGCGTGCCACCTGCCAGCGCCATAGCAGGCGTATCACCAGGTTGGCCAGGCCGCCGACGGCGATCGCCGCCACAAGCGAGCCGATCAGCAGGGACGGCAGGATGTCCAGCAACTGGGACTGCAGCCAGTCGGTGGTCAGCCGATGGGGCGCCTCCAGCGCCGGGCGTTGCATCAGCCAGGCGCCGAGACAGTAGTTGGCGTAGAAGATGATCGGCATCGTCAGCGGGTTGGTGATCCACACCAGAGCCACCGACAGCGGCAGATTGCAGCGTCCGACACGGGCGCCGAGGGCGGCGACGACCATCTGACACGGGATCGGCAGCAGCGCGCTGAACAGGCCAACACTGAAGGCGTTGGCCACGCTGCGGCGCGTCAGCACCCACAGGGCGGGGTCGGCGATCAGGTGCGCCATGAAGCGTAGCGAGCGCTGCCGGCGCAGGGCGTCCGGCGAGGGCAGATAGCGCTTGAGTAGTCGACGCGGCATGGCGAATCAGCTCGAGGCTGCGGATGCGTGGCTATTATCCATACAAGCCGCCGCCCTTGCCATGACGTCGGCCAACGATGGGCATGCGCGACGCCGTCGACAGGTTGTCGGGCTCGAGGGCCCCAATCCTCCAGGGCTCCAATGCTCCAGGGCTTCGGGGCCCCAAGCCTCCAGGGCTCCAGAGAGAGGGCGATGGAATCTGACGAAGATTGGCAAAGATCGATGCGTCGGCCGTCAGGCCGCCTCTGGCAAGGCACCTGTTCTCTCTCGCTGGCATGGGCGCTGGCCTTGGGCTGCGTCCTTGGAGGCGTCGGTCTGACGCTGCCCGAGGCCGCCCTCGGCCTGAATCTGCTGACAGCGGCGGCACTGGTATCACTGGCCTTGCGTCGAACAGCGCCGCTGCTGGTGTGTCTGGCCGGGCTGTGGGTGCTTGGCTGTCTGTTGCAGCAGCAGGCGGCCCGCTTGCCCTCGGGGCTTGCCGGGGTACCGCTGACGGTCGAGGGGCGGGTGTTGGCAAGTCGCCAGAGCGATGGCCTGCAGCGTCTGACCATGAGGGTCGAGAGCTGCCGTCCGCTGGAAGCCGGACTGCCTGACTGCTCGGGACTCGAGCGGATACGGGTCAGTCGCTATAGCCCCATGGACGGCGAGGTCGGGGCCGCGTCGGCAACAGCGCGCACGATGATGGCCGTCGGTGAGCGCTGGCGGTTCGATGTACGACTGCGCCCACCTGGTGGCCTCGCGAATCCCGGGCGCTTCGACTATCGCCGCTGGCTGTGGCGTGAAGGGATTCACGCCACCGGATCGGTCCTCGCACAACCGCCGCCGCAACGCTTGGCCGCCGCCCCCCAGGACCCACGCCGGGCGTTGCTGCGACAGCTCGATGGCCAGCCGCTGCATGAGACGACGCAGCGCTGGCTGGCGGCCTTGACCCTGGGCCGTGGCGAGCGGCTCGAGGCCGACGACTGGGCGCTGCTCAACGCCACCGGGACGACCCATCTGGCGGTGGTGTCCGGGCTGCACGTGGGCCTGGTGGCAGCGCTGGCGCTGACCCTGTCGCGCCTGGTGGCGCGGTTGATTCAGCCGGGGCGCTGGCGGCTGTTGCGTTGGCCGTGGCTGGCCGCCGCAACGGCCACCACCGGCTTTGTCTGGCTGGTCGGCGCCGAACCGCCGGCGCTGCGGGCACTGGTGATGGTCCTTATTGCCCTTTGGGTGGCCGGGGGGCGGCATTCTCCTTCGCCGTGGCAGGGCTGGGCACTGGCCTGGGCGGTGGTCGTGCTGTGGGATCCTCTGGCGCTGTGGCGCCCCGGGCTTTGGCTGTCCTTCGGTGCTGTGGCCCTGCTGATCCTGATGTGGCAGGGCAGGCAGGCGACCTCCGGCATCAAGGGCGCCTTGACGGTGCTGCTGCGCACCCAGCTGTTGCTGGCGTTGCCCATGGCGGGCCTGGTGCTGCTGGCCCTGGGTACGATGTCGCCGCTGGCCCCCTTGGCCAATCTGGTCGCGGTACCCCTGGTGACGCTGGTGCTGGTGCCGCTGGGGATGCTGGGCTGGGTGCTGTCGACGGTGTCGTCTGAGGCGGCGATGGCGAGCTGGTGGCTGTTCGAAGCGGGCCTCGAGGTGATGCTGGCGTCGTTGCGGATGTTCGCCGAACTGTCACCCGGTCTGTCACTGCGAGAAGGAGGGCGCTGGACGCTGGGCATTCTGCTGCTGGGCCTGGGCGCGCTGCTGTTGCTGCCTGGCCTGGGTGCCGGGCTGCGATCAGCAAGCCTCCTGGCACTTGTTGCGGCCATGGCGATGATGCCGGCCTTCGGTGGCAGGCCTGGACCGGGCGAGGTACGGCTGATGGTCTGGGACGTGGGGCAGGGGCTGATGGTGGAGCTGATCACCGCCCGTCATCGACTGCTGTACGACAGCGGTCCTCGCTTTCGCTCCGGCTTTACGCCGCTGGCGTCCATCTGGGCAGCTCCGCAAGCCTTCGACGAGGTGGTGATCAGCCACGCCGACCAGGACCACGCAGGAGGACTCGCCAGCCTGGCGCGCGATCACCGGGTGGCTCATTGGAGGCACCCCGAGGGCGAGACGCTGGCGCTGTCGGCGCACGTGCCGCGACACCCTTGTCATGCCGGGGAGGGCTGGCGCTGGGACGGTGTCGACTTCACCTTTCTGTGGCCGCCTGCCTCGGCCGGCAGCGCAACGGCAAGCGACGTTGCCGGGCATGGCAGCAATGATCGCTCCTGCGTGCTGCTGGTGAGTACCGCCGGTGGCAGCGTGTTGCTTACCGGCGATGCGGGAAAACGCGTCGAGCGCTTCCTGATCCCGCGCTTGCCGCTGGCGCCTGCGGTTCTGGTGGTGGGGCATCATGGCAGCGCGGACAGCACCGGCGAGGCCCTGGTGACGGCCAGGCCGCCCCGCCTGGCGGTGATTTCCCGCGGTGCCTACAATGGCTTCGGTCATCCTGCCGACCAGGTGGTGCGTCGCCTGCGACGCGCCGGCAGTTGCCTGATGGACACCGCTGTGGATGGGCGAGTGAACATCCTCTTGTCCCAGGCCGGGATAGCGGCGGCGCAGGGTATCCATCCCCGTCTGACCGGTGGCGGTGTCGAAGGCCCCTGCCATGGGGTAGAATCGCGGCACTGAATCTCACTGCCCTGTGTGTCGGCCGGCCAGGAGCGACGCCGCGTCCGCTGTCGGCGGCAGACGGCCGTGCGGGCCCGGGTGATCGCCACCTGGACCATCCGCGGCGGCCAGACAGGACCGATTCCCTCGCAACTGGAGCCAACGTGATCGAATACTCCGGCTGGACGCTCTACAAGCGTCTTCTTGGTTACGTCAAACCCTTCTGGAAGTCCTTTCTCGTCGCCGTGGTCGGCTACGCCATCTACGCGGCGTCCAGTACCGCCCTGGCCGAGATGATGAAGCGCCTGATCGATGGCATCCAGAATCCCGATGCCGCCTTTCGTCTGTTTCTGCCGCTGTTCGTCGTCGGCATGTTCGGCGCCAGGGGTGTCGGCACCTTTCTCGGCACCTACTTCATGAGCAACGTCGCACGCAACATGGTGCACGCGCTGCGCTGTGACGTCTTCAACCATATGCTGCGCCTGCCGGGGCGCTTCTTTGACAATCATTCTTCCGGCCACCTGATCTCGCGGGTGACCTACCATGTGGAGCAGGTGACCGGCGCAGGCACCAAGGCGATCACGGTAATCCTCCAGGAGGGCCTGTTTGTACTCGGCCTGCTGGGCTATCTGCTGTGGACCAACTGGATGCTGACGCTCTTGTTCATGGCCGTGACGCCGCTGATTGGTGGCGTGGTGAGCTACGCCAGCAAGCGCTTTCGGCGCATTTCCAAGCGCATCCAGCGCTCCATGGGGGACGTCACCCACGTCGCCTCCGAGGCCTTGACCGGCTACCGCGTGGTGCGTACCCACGGCGCCGAGAAATACGAGATGGGGCGCTTCCACGACGCCAGTGAAGTCAACCGTCGCCAGAGCCTGAAGGAGGCCCTGACCAAGGCCACCAGCACCCCGGTCATCCAGATGCTGGTGGCACTGTCGCTGGCGCTGCTGGTGTGGCTTGCCATGTCACCGGCGCTGATGGACAACATGACGCCGGGCGAATTCGTGGCCTTCATCACCGCCGCCTCGCTGATGGCCAAGCCGATTCGCTCGCTCAGCGAGATAAACGGCACCATCCAGAAGGGTATCGCTGCCTCCAGTGAACTGTTCGGGCTGCTCGACGAGCCTGAGGAACGCGATACCGGAACCCTGATGCCCGAGCGCCTGCAGGGGCGGATACAGCTCGAACAGGTGCGTTTCGCCTACGGAGACGATCAGCCCGAGGTGCTCAAGGGCATCGACCTGGACGTGCGCAAGGGCGAGATGGTGGCCATCGTCGGCCGCTCGGGCAGCGGCAAGTCGACCCTGGTCAGCCTGTTGCCGCGCTTCTACCGACCGACGGGCGGGCGTATCCTGATCGATGGTACCCCCATCGAGGAGTACCAGCTGACGGCGCTACGACAGCAGATTGCGCTGGTGTCCCAGCAGGTCACCCTGTTCAACGCCACCATCGCCGAGAACATCGCCTACGGGGTCCCCGATGCCGATCCAGCTGACATCGAGGCAGCGGCCCGCGCCGCCCACGCCCATGAGTTCATCGAGCGCATGCCCGGCGGCTACCAGGCGCTGGTCGGAGATAACGGCGTGATGCTCTCCGGTGGTCAGCGTCAGCGCATGGCGATCGCTCGGGCGATCTTCAAGGATGCTCCCATCCTGATCCTCGACGAGGCGACCTCGGCGCTGGACACCGAGTCCGAGCGCCATATCCAGGCGGCCCTGGAAGAGGTCTGCAAGGATCGCACCACCCTGGTCATCGCCCACCGCCTGTCGACCATCGAACGGGCCGACCGCATCCTGGTCATGGAGCAGGGCGAGATCATCGAGCAGGGCTCCCACGCCGAGCTGCTGGAACGCGACGGCGGTGCCTACGCCGCGTTGCACCAGCTGCAATTCCAGGAGGCGTAGATGGGGCTTGGGCAGCGCTGGCTCGAGGCGGCCTATCGTGGGGCTCCCTGGCTTGCCGTCCTGCGGCCGCTGGAGGCGCTCTATCGCCGCGAGGTACGCCGGCGAGCCGACGCCTTTGCGCGTGGCGACAAGCCGGTGTGGCGCGCTTCGGTACCCGTCATCGTGGTCGGCAACCTGACTCTCGGCGGCACCGGCAAGTCGCCGCTGGTCGCCTGGATGGGGCGGCACCTGGCTGAACGCGGCTTTCGCCCCGGGATTCTGTCACGGGGCTACGGTGGCAAGGCCGATGGCTACCCGCTGCACCTTGCCGCCGATACACCAGTAGCGGCCAGCGGCGATGAGCCGCGAATGCTGGCCGATCAGACCGGACTGCCGGTGGTGGTCGACCCGGACCGCCCGCGTGGGGCCCAGTGCCTGATCGATGCCGGTTGTGACGTCATCGTCACCGACGACGGTCTTCAGCACCATGCCCTGGGGCGTGATCTCGAGGTGGTGGTGGTGGACGGCAAGCGAGGCTTCGGCAACGGGCGCTGCCTGCCGGCAGGGCCGCTGCGCGAACCGCTGGAGCGGCTGGAGCGCATCGACGCGCTGATCGTCAACGGCGAATCGTCGAGCGCGCTTGCCGCCGACGGCTTCACCATGCAACTGGAGCCCGCCTGCTGGCGCAGGGTCGGTGACGACGAGCGGCGTCCACTGACGCCGCTGCCTTTCGCCACGCCGGTCACCGCGGTGGCAGGGATCGGTCATCCGGAGCGTTTCTTTACCACCCTGTCGGAGCTGGGGGTCGCCCATCGACCGGCCCCCTTTTCCGACCACCACCGGTTCAGCCCGGCCGACCTGACGACCAGCGACCAGCGACCTGTGGTGATGACCGCCAAGGATGCGGTCAAGTGTCGAAGCTTTGTTCCCGACGATTGCTGGGCCCTGGATGTCGAGGCTAGACCCGAGGCGTCCTTCGTGGCCTGGTTCGATCGGCGAGTGTCCGCCTGGCGAGGCACCGACGATGCGCGGGTCGCTCATGATACCGGGATCGCGCAGCGGCAGAGTGACTGAGCACTGCCGCCGAAGGCTCAAATTCAACAGGAGAAACGATGATGGACAAGGAACTACTGGCGATGCTGGTGTGCCCCCAGTGCCAGGGCAAGCTGCGCTACGACCGCGATGCCGGCGAGCTATGCTGCCAGTTCGATGGCCTGGCCTATCCGATCCGTGACGGCATCCCGGTGATGCTGGTCGAGGAGGCGCGGGTCATGGAGGTCGACGAGACCCTCAAGACCAACCCCGGGCGGGGCGCCTCCAGCACGGACCAGACGTGAAGGAGCGCTAGCCGATGCAGGATTTTATCGTTGTCATACCGGCGCGTTACGGCTCGAGTCGTCTGCCCGGAAAGCCGCTGGCAGATATCGCCGGCCGCCCCATGGTCGCCCGGGTCTGGGACCAGGCCCGGCGCTCCTCGGCGAGTCGAGTGGTGATCGCCACCGACGATGCGCGCATCGAAAGCGTGATGCTCGAACTGGGCGCCGAGGTGGTGATGACCCGCGAGGACCATACCACCGGGACCGATCGGCTGGCGGAGGTGGTCGAGCGCCTGGCGCTGCCGGACGAGGCGGTGCTGGTCAACGTCCAGGGGGACGAACCGCTGTTGCCGCCCGAACTGATCGATCAGGTGGCGGGGCGGCTGATGCGCGACGAGGGCGCCTCGGTCGCGACCCTGGCCGAGTCCATTGGCGACGTCGACACCTTGTTCAACCCCAATGTGGTCAAGGTAACCCGGGCCGCATCGGGCAGGGCGCTGAGCTTTTCTCGCGCCCCGATGCCCTGGGACCGGGAGGGCTTTCGTGAGCCTCCGACGCTGCTCACCACCGACGCCTGGCTACGCCATATCGGCCTCTATGCCTATCGAGCGAGCTTTCTGCGGGCCTTCAGCCAGTGGCTGCCGGCTCCCATCGAACAGCTCGAACAGCTCGAGCAGTTGCGCGCGCTGCACTATGGGCACGCCATCCAGGTGGCGCTGGCCGAGCAGACGCCCGGGGCGGGGGTGGACACCGCCGAGGATCTTGAGCGGGTTCGCGCCCATTTCGCCGGCCAGCAGACGTCGCCGGACCAGTGAAGGCCAACGATCAGGAGACAAGCATGCGGGTACTGTTCGTATGTCTGGGCAATATCTGCCGCTCGCCCACCGCCGAGGGGGTAGTGAGGCAGCGACTCGAGGAGCACGGTCTGGCGGACCGGGTGGTGCTGGATTCCTGCGGCACCGGGCCCTGGCACGTGGGTGAGCCACCGGATGCCCGCGCCCAGCAGGCCGCGCGCAAGCGGGGAATCGATCTATCGAAGCTGCGCGGTCGCAAGCTAAAGGCCGCCGATTTCGAAACATGTGACTACCTGCTGGCGATGGACGCCGACAACCTGAGCGTGCTCGAGCGCCAGGCGCCGGCGAATTGCCAGGCCCATATCGGCCTCTTGATGGAGTTCGCCGGGGAGCCCGGCGTTGCGGTGCCGGACCCCTACTACGAGGGCGGCTTCGATGGCGTCTACGCGATGATCGAGCGAGCCGCCGATGGCCTGGTGGCCACCTTGTCGCAGCGTCTGGGGGCGTCCTCTTGAGGCCCGTCATAGGCCTCGATCAGGACTTGACCCGAGCCAATACCCTGGGGCTGCCCTGTGTCGCCGAAGAGGTCGTCGACGTCTTCAGTCGTGATCAGCTCGCCTCCCTGATCAGGCAGGTCGGAGACCGCCGATTGACCCTGCTCTCCGGCGGCAGCAATCTGATTCTGCCCGACTATCTGCCGGGGATGACGCTGCGACCGCGGCTCGATTACTGGTGGGTCGAGCGGCGCGGACAGGATGCGCTGGTGCATGTCGGTGCCGGGGTCAACTGGCATCGACTGGTCATGGCGCTGGCGTCGAAGGGGTGGTGGGGCATCGAGAATCTGGCGCTGATACCCGGGCACTGTGGTGCGGCACCGGTACAGAACATCGGTGCCTATGGGGTCGAACTGGCCGATGTGCTTGAGTCGGTGACCCTGGTCCATCGCGACAGTGGTGCGGTGGAAAGCTTGCCGGCTGGTGCCTGTGGCTTCGGCTATCGGGAGAGCCGCTTCAAGGGGGAGTGGGACGGCAAGGTCATCATCACCGACCTCACCTTGAGGGTCAGCCGTCACGGCGCGCCGAAGCTTGGCTACGGCGATCTGGCGTCCCGGCTGGGGGAGAGCCCCGGCCCTCTGGCGGTGGCCGAGGCGGTCTGCCAGGTGCGCCGCGAGAAGCTGCCCGACCCAGAGCAGCTCGGCAATGCCGGCAGCTTCTTCAAGAATCCTGTGGTCGAGGCAGCGCGTGCCGGGGCGCTGCGTGAGAGCTATCCGGGTATGCCGGCCTATGAACTGGAAGACGGACGGGTCAAGCTGGCGGCGGGGTGGCTGATCGATCAGTGCGGCCTCAAGGGCTGGCGACAGGGTCACTTTGGCGTCCATGATCGTCAGGCGCTGGTGCTGGTGCACCACGGTGGCGGCAATGCCACGGAATTGCTGGCGTTCGCCGACCAGGTGTCCGCGCGGGTCGCCGAACGCTTCGGTGTGACGCTCGAACGAGAGCCGCGTCTGGCCTGACCAGCATCTGGCCTGATTAGTAGCACCTGACTTGGCCAGCACCTGACTTGGCCGGCGCCGAAGGCGCTGTGTGACTATCGAAAGCGCATAAATGAAAACGCCCGCGTCCTTGGACGCGGGCGTTTTGCTTTCCGGCGAGTGATCAGCTGTTGTGGCCGTCACTTGCCTTTTCGGCCTCGAGCTTGCGACGCTCGCGCGGGTCGTTGTGGGCCCGGCGACGGCGACGGCGGCGAGGCGCCTGGCCATCATCAGTGGCGCCACTCAAGGCGTCGTCTTCTGCCTTGGCTTCTGTCCTGGCGTCGTCGGCCTTGGCGTCAGCCTTGGGCGCCTCGGCTTTCTCTTCCGCCTTGGTATCGGCCTTGGGTGCCTCCGCTTTCTCTGCAGCTTTCGCTACGGCTTTCTCTGCAGGTTGGGCGTCAGCCTTGGGCGTCTCGGCCTTGGGGGCCTCAGTCTTGGGAGCCTCGGCCTTGGGAGTCTCGGCCTTGAGGGCTTCAGCCTTGGCTTCGGCTTTCTCTGCAGCTTTCTCAGCAGGCCTGGTGTCAGCCTTTGGCGTCTCGGCCTTGGGGGCCTCAGTCTTGGGAGCCTCGGCCTTGGCTTCGGCTTTCGGCTCGGCTTTCTCGACGGCTTTCTCTGCAGCTTTCTCGACGGCTTTCTCTGCAGGCTGCGCGTCAGCCTTGGGAGTCTCGGCCTTGGCTTCGGCTTTCTCTCCAGGCTGGGCGTCAGCCTTGGGAGCTTTGGCTGCTGCTTCTGGCTGGGCGTCAGCCTTGGGAGCCTTGGCTGCAGCTTCAGGCTGGGCGTCAGCCTTGGGAGCCTCGGCCTCGGCCTTGGCTTCGGTCTTCGGCTCGTCTTTCTCTACGGGCTTGGCGTCGTCCGACTTGGGAGCCTCGGCGTTGGCGACGGGCTTGGTATCCGCCTTGGGGGCTTCGGCTTTGACGTCGGCCTTGTCGTCAGCCTTGGAAGTCTCGGCCTTGGCTTCGGCTTTTGGCTTGGCTTTCTCTGCAGCTTTCTCGACGGGCTTGTCGTCAGCCTTGGGAGCCTCGGCCTTGGCGTCAGTCTTGGGGGCTTCGGCTTTTGTTTCGGCTTTTGCTTCGGGCTGGGTCTGTTCGGCCGTAGCTTCCGTAGCGCTTGCCTGGCCCGCCTCGGGCTGAGCTTCCTGAGCCGCGGCCGCTTCCGCCTGCAGGCGTTGCTGCTCTTTCAGCGCCTCGGGGTTGATGGCCTGCTTGCGGCTGCGGTTGCGCGGATTGTTGCGGGTGCGCTTGGGCTTGCTGTCCTTGGCAGCATCGCTGCTGGCAGCATCTGCCTGCTGCGTTTCACCGCGGCTGGCCGAACGGGGCGACTTGTTGTCGTCGCTCTTGCGGCTATCCGGCTGGCGGCTTTCCTGTTGACGACCCTCTTGCTGACGACCCTCTTGCTGACGTCCTTCAGCCTGGCGGTTGTCCTGCTGACGATTGTCGTCACGGCGAGAGCGCTGGCGGTTGTCGTTGCCGTCATTTCTGTCGGCTCGAGTGTCTGCCTTGCTGTCGGTGCGTGCGTCGTTTCGAGTCTCGCTGCGGCCGTCGCTCTTGGCGGCCGGCTGGCGGCGATCCTGCTGGCGACGGTCCTGGCTGTTGCCATCGCTACGGTTGGATCTGTTGCTGCTCTGACGCTGGCCGTTCTGGCTGCCACCACGGCGATTGCGCTGGCGCGTGTCGCTACCGCGCTGCTGGCCGTTGTCGCTGCGCTGTTGGGCGCCGCGCTGAGCATTGTCGTCGCGACTCGAGGACTGAGTGCGTGTGCTGCTCGAGCCTTGGCTGCCGCTCGCGGCGCCGTTACTGGTTTCTTCCTCGCCGCCGAGGAAGCGAGCGAAGCCCTTGACCAGTCGACCGAACAGGCCGGCGTTCTGAACCGCCTGACGAGACTCTGCGGGGCTCTGACGGCCTGGCTGGCGATTAGCCTGAGGGCTGCTCTGCCTGCGGCTGGACGACGAGGCCTGGCGACCAGCTTGAGCGCCCTGAGCGCTGGGCTGGCGACTCGGCTGTGCGGGCTTGTCCTCGCTGGCGGCCTCTTCCTGGCTCAAGGAAGCGGGGGCAGGAGCGTTGTGGACCACGCTCTTGACCGCGGCTTCGGCGCGTTGCACCGGCTTGCCGAAGGCGGCGTCGGGCTCCTTGCCGACCTCGGTGTCGGTGGACAGCTCGAAACTGGAGGCGTTGGCGGTGCCTTCCTCGTCGACGTGGTCGTCGCGCAGACGCTGGACGTCGTAGTGGGGGGTGTCCATGTCCGGGCTTGGCAGGATGACCACGCGGACGCCCTGGCGACGCTCGATATCGGCCAGGATGGCGCGCTTCTCGTTAAGCAGATAGGTAGCGACAGGCACCGGCAGGATGGCGCGGATCTGAGCGCTGCGCTCCTTCATGGCCTCTTCTTCGATCAGGCGCATGACCGACAGCGAGAGCGAACGCACGTCACGGATGGTGCCCTGGCCGTCACAGCGGGGGCATACCACGCCGCTGGTTTCGCCGAGGGACGGACGCAGACGCTGACGCGACATTTCCATCAGGCCAAAGCGCGAAATACGGCCGATCTGTACCCGGGCGCGGTCGAGCTTGAGGGCATCGCGAGCGCGGTTTTCGACCTCGCGCTGGTTGCGTGCTGGCCCCATGTCGATGAAGTCGATGACCACCAGGCCGCCGATGTCACGCAGGCGCAACTGGCGAGCGATCTCGTCGGCCGCCTCCAGATTGGTCTGCAGCGCGGTCTCTTCGATGTCACTGCCGCGTGTCGCTCGCGCCGAGTTGATGTCGATGGACACCAGTGCCTCGGTGTGGTCGATCACGATGGAGCCGCCGGAGGGCAGCTTCACTTCACGCTCGTAGGCGGTCTCGATCTGCGACTCGATCTGGAAGCGCGAGAACAGCGGCACCTCGTCGGCGTAAAGCTTGATCTTCTGCTGGTAGGACGGCATCACCTGGCGAATGAAGGCCAGCGCCTCCTGGTGCACCTCGGGGCTGTCGATCAGTACCTCGCCGATATCCTGGCGCAGGTAGTCGCGCATGGCGCGAATGATGACATTGGACTCGCGGTAGATCAGGAAGGGGGCGGCGCGCTTGCCGGCTTCCTCGGTGATGGATTCCCACACCTGTACCAGGTAGTCGAGGTCCCACTGCAGCTCTTCGGGCGACCGACCGATACCGGCGGTGCGCACGATCAGGCCCATCTTGTCGGGCACGCTGAGCTGGCCCATGGCTTCCTTCAGCTGGGCGCGTTCCTCGCCCTCGATGCGACGCGAGATGCCGCCTGCGCGGGCGTTGTTGGGCATCAGCACCAGGAAGCGGCCGGCCAGGCTGACAAAGGTGGTCAGGGCAGCGCCCTTGTTGCCACGCTCTTCCTTGTCGACCTGAACGATGACTTCCTGACCTTCCTTCAGTACTTCCTTGATGCTGGGGCGGCCGGAAGGCTCCTTGACGAAGTACTCGCGAGCAATTTCCTTGAGGGGCAGAAAACCGTGGCGTTCGGCGCCGAAATCGACAAAGGCGGCTTCGAGGGAGGGTTCCACGCGGGTGATCTTGCCGCGATAGATATTGGCTTTTTTCTGTTCCCTGGCACCGGATTCGATGTCCAGGTCGTACAGGCGTTGTCCATCCACCAGGGCGACACGCAGCTCTTCGGGCTGGGTCGCGTTGATGAGCATCCGTTTCATGTTGTCTCGCAATATGGGCGCGCCGGAGGGCGCCCATGGGCAACGGCAAGGGTGAACCGTTGGTGCAGCGTGCTTGTGCTCAGCGCATGTCGCGGAAGCTGCGCCCGGCCGCGACGTTACTTCATCAGGAACGTCACGGCATGATCATGTTGAGTACGGGGCGGAGGGAGGACGTGTCTCGGTGGGGCCTTGCCCATCCGGTCCTGCCGTCACCGCCAACACCTGGCATTCATCGATTCACCGCTGCCGGCCTCCGGCACGGTGTTGTACGTCTCCCGGCGACGCCCCATCCCTTCGGAAAGGTATCCAGCTGGGGTGGGGCGCGCCGGGCTCGGTGTTGTCACTTGACATCGGCGGCGGGACCTCTGTGGGTCGTCGCGGCCTCTGTGGCAAACGCTGTGTCAGTCACGTTTCGCTCGGGCCTGCGTGTCTAGTCGTGCAGGCGCTTGCAGGGGTCAATCGGACCCGGGGAGCGAACAAGCAATATAACAGCAATGCCAGGGGTCAGCAATTGGCGACAAGCTGCGCTAGAATGGCGCTTTATTGCGGGTTTCGAGTGGGGTGACAGCGTGGCCGAAGGGCGTGAAGTGCAGTGGGTGGAAGTGACCGAAGGCCAGGTCGGCCAGCGCGTCGACAATTTTCTGATGAGTCGCCTCAAGGGCGCCCCCCGTTCGCTGGTGTATCGCATCGTGCGCAAGGGTGAGGTGCGCGTGAACAAGAAGCGGGTCAAGGCGGATACCCGTCTGGCGCTTGGCGATCTGGTGCGTATTCCCCCGCTCAAGCTGGCACCGCAGGAGGCAGTGCGCGAGGTCAGCGATAATCTGCGTAATCTGCTGGCCGGCAGCGTGCTGCTGGAAGGGCCAGACTGGATGGTCTTGAACAAGCCGTCGGGACTGGCGGTGCACGGCGGCAGTGGTGTCAAGATCGGACTGATCGAGGCGCTGCGGCAGGTGCGCGAGGACCTGGACTTCCTGGAGCTGGTGCATCGGCTGGATCGGGATACCTCAGGGTGTCTGCTGCTGGCCAAGTCCCGGCCGGCGCTGCTTGCGCTGAACCAGTCACTCAAGCAGCACAAGATGAACAAGCAGTATCTGGCGCTGGTGGCAGGCCGCTGGCCAGCCCGTCGGGATTTCGTCAGTGCCCGCCTGGATCGCTACGATGCCGGCAACGGCGAGCGTCGAGTCAGGGTCGATCCGCAGGGCAAGGTGGCTCGGACCCGCTTTGGTGTGCGTGAGACCTTTGCCGGTGCAACCCTGGTGGAGGCGGAGCCGATCACCGGGCGTACCCATCAGATTCGCGTCCACGCTGCCCACGCCGGACACGTGCTGTTGGGCGACGACAAGTACGGTACCCGAGAGGGCGCTCGCCTCGGTCGCGAACTGGGGCTGGATCGCCTGTTTCTGCATGCTGCCTCGCTGACCTTCCCCGAGCCGACCAGTCAGCGGCCGGTGCAGATTCGCGCTCCCCTCGACGATGCCCTGGAAACTGTGCTCGACAAGGCTCGGCGGCGACAGTGAAAGATGTCGCCGGCGGCCTTGCCTGGTGCCGGCCTTGTGGCAAGAAAGACTGAAATTACAGTGCGCTAAATGAGCAAGTGTGGGTGAATCGCTGTGTCTGGCGGACGTGGTGAGCCCGCGCCGGGCAGGCGAGCCAGGTTGCCAAACGATCGTCCTCGGCCAAGGATTCAGGTAAGGCATCGGCGGTTTGTGCCGGCGATGCGCCCATGAGTCTTCGGAGGGTAGGACGGTCATGCGTGTCATCAGCGAAAGAGAACAGTTTCCCGGCCACGACGGCAACCAGCTGGCAGCGAGGTTCGACCGGCCGGAGGTGGGTGAGCCCCAGGCGGTGGCGATCTTCGCCCATTGCTTTACCTGTACCAAGGATATCCTCGCCGCCAAGCGTATCGCGGCACGACTGGTGTCGCGGGGCGTGGCGGTATTGCGCTTCGATTTCACCGGTCTTGGTCATTCCGAGGGTGAGTTCGCCAATACCCATTTCAGCTCCAACGTGGATGACCTGGTGGCCGCTGCCAAGCATCTCGAGGGGCGTGGGCTGTCACCGTCTCTGCTGGTCGGCCATTCGCTGGGCGGTGCGGCGGTGATCGCCGCCGCCGAGCGACTGCCCGGGGTCAAGGCGGTAGCCACCGTCGGGGCGCCTTACGACCCGGCTCATGTGGTGCACAATTTCGGCTCGAACCTCGACGTCATCGAACGCGAAGGGGAGGCCGAGCTGGTCCTGGCAGGCCGTCCCTTTACCATCCGCAAGGCCTTTATCGAGGATCTCCAGAGTCAGCGTCAGCACGAGCGCATCGAGAACCTGGGGCGTCCGCTGCTGGTGCTGCACGCGCCCAACGACGAAACGGTGGAGATCGAAAACGCCTCGGCCATCTTCACCGCCGCCCGTCATCCCAGAAGTTTTGTTTCGCTGGATGACGCCGATCATCTGCTGACCCGGCCCCAGGACGCCGAGTACGCCGCCGAGGTCATCGTCGGCTGGGCGTCGCGCTATCTGGGCCTGGAGGCGCCGAAGCCCCCCGCGGGAGCGCCTGAAGGTGTCACCCGAGTATCCGAAGCCGATCCCGCAGGCTTTCGCCAGGACGTGGTGGCGGGTGCGCACCACCTGCTGGCCGACGAGCCGCTTTCCTACGGTGGGACCAATCTCGGTTTTACGCCGTACCAGTTGCTGGCGGCGGCGCTCGGCTCCTGCACGGCGATGACGGTGCGCAGCTATGCCAGGCGCAAGAAGCTGCCGCTCGATGATGTCACCGTGGACGTCTCCCATGACAAGATTCACGCCAAGGATTGTGGCGAGTGCGAGGCGACCAGTGGCAAAATCGACCACTTCGAACGTGTCCTTTTCCTGACGGGGGATCTCGACCAGGAGGCCCGCGACAAGCTCTTGGCCATCGCTGACCTGTGTCCGGTGCATCTGACGCTGGAGGGCAAGGCCAGGGTGGTGACTCGGCTGGCCGACTAGCCTTGGCGGGCGCAGGCCGCTGTCACTGCTAGTCGCGGCGTCTGGTTCTCTGGTGCTGCGCCGAGCCGGTCTGCGTGCTTGAGTGTCCCATCATCGGGGAAGAGGCATTTATCCATGGGCGATGGCGTGGACGCCGTCGTCTCTCGAGGAGTTGTCTCTTGCGCTATGACCTGACCATCTTTGACTGGGATGGCACCCTGATGGATTCCATCGCCCGGATCGTATCCTGCATGCAGGCGGCTGGCCGCGAGGCCGAGTGGGGCGAGCTGGGGGAGGGCGAGATTCGCGATATCATCGGTCTCGGCCTGCCGGAAGCCATCGCCACACTGTGTCCGGGTATCCAGTCGGAGCAGGCTGAGCGTTTGAAAGCACGCTATGCCTGGCACTTCGTCGAGGGTGATGCCACCCCGGTCACCTTCTATCCCGGCGTCGAGGCGGGTCTGGCCTCGCTATCCTCGACCTCGGCGCTGGCCGTGGCCACCGGCAAGAGCCGTCGCGGGCTCGATCGTATCTTCCGCCAGAGCGACACCGGTCGCTTCTTTCGTGCCAGTCGTACCGCCGACGAGACGCGTTCCAAGCCGGATCCCCTGATGCTGGTCGAGCTGCTCGAAGAGTGCGGCGTCGACGCCTCCCGCGCCGTCATGATCGGCGATACCGAGTACGATATGGAAATGGCGCGTGCCATCGGCATGCCGCGCATCGCTGTCTCGTATGGTGTGCACGATGTGCAGCGGCTGTCGCGCAGTGAGCCGCTGCTGGTGGCAGATCGCTTCGATCAGGTGCTGGATCACCTGGCTGGCTAGATCGCGTCGATCGTCTGGCAAATCGTTTTCTATTCCTGGTTGTCGCCAGGCTTGCAAGGAGTGGTGGGATGTCGGATACCCCCAAGGATGACCCCTGGACCCAGGGGGAGATGTCGTCTTCCAGCGGTAAGGGAGCGGCGGCAGCCGGCGGTAGTGGGCCGGACAAGAGCGGCGGCAGCGGGCCGGCTGAACCCGGCGGCACCGGGCCGGTTGGATCGTCCGGCGCCAGCGGGCCGGCTGGATCGTCCGGCGACAGCGCCGAAGTATTGCGGGAGCGCCAGCGCCTTGCCCAGATCGAGAGCATGGACCGATGGATCCAGAGCGTACTGGTCGAGCAGCGGCGTAGTCGGCGCTGGAAGCTGTTCTTTCGTTTCGCCTGGCTGGCGCTGCTGCTGGGAGTGGCGGCGCTGGTGGGCTTTGCACTGCTGATGGTGCCTGGCGATGAGCGAGAGCAGGCCAGGCATCTTGGGGTGGTCAAGGTCGACGGTGTGATCGATAGCGAGTCGCCGGCCAACGCCGAGCGCCTGATCGAAGGTATCGAAGCCGCCTGGGAGTCGCCCAGCAGCGCCGCGGTGGTATTGCATATCAACAGTCCGGGCGGCAGTCCGGTGCAGTCCCAGCGGGTCTACAAGGCGGTGATGGCCCTGCGCGAGCGCGGCGACAAGCCGATCGTCGCGGTGGTCGAGGACCTGGGGGCCAGCGGCGCCTATTACATGGCGTCTGCGGCGGACGAGATTGTCGCTGCGCCGTCCAGTCTGGTCGGCTCTATCGGCGTCATCTACGCCGGCTTCGGGCTGGAGGGGGCCATCGATGACCTGGGTGTGGAGCGGCGCGTCTTCACCGCAGGCGACAACAAGGCCTTTCTCGATCCCTTCTCCGAGATGCGTCCCGAACAGCAGGCGTTCTGGCAAGAGGTGCTGGATACGACCCATCAGCAGTTCATCGATGCGGTCAAGGCAGGGCGCGGTGATCGTCTGGCCGATGATCCCCGGATCTTCAGCGGCCTGATCTGGACCGGAGAGCAGGCGCTGGAGCTGGGCCTGGTGGATCGCCTGGGTACCCTGGACGAAGAGGCCCATGAATGGCTCGACCAGCCGCGAATCAAGGACTACACCCCATCCCAGGACCCCTTCGACCGCCTGGCTCGGCGCTTCGGTGTGGGCGTGGCCCAGTGGATGGGGCTGCCGCAGGCGTCATCGCCGGTGCGTTATCAGTTGCCCTGATCGCCGTTCGCGACATCGGTGGCGGATGCCGCCAGGGGGTCGGCGCCAGCCTCGCGCAGCCACCGGCACAGCAGAATCAGAGGGAGGCCGATCAGACTGTTCGGGTCGTCACCCTCCAGGCGCTCGAACAGGGTGATGCCGAGGCCCTCCATGCGAAAGCTGCCAGCGCACTGAAGCGGCTGCTCGCGGGCGACGTAGGTGCTGATCTCGGTGTCGGTGAGACGGCGAAAGACCACGTCATAGTGCTGGTAGCCGACCCAATGGCGATGCTCGGCGGTGTCGAGCAGCGCCAGTCCGGTGACAAAACGCACCCGTTGCCCCGAGAAGGCTCGCAGTTGTGCGCAGGCGCGCTCCTGGGTGTGGGGCTTGCCCAGGATCTGGTCGTCGAACAGGGCTACCTGGTCGGAGCCGATGATCAGGTGGCGCGAGTAGGCGTCGGCCAGCGCTTCGGCCTTGGTCAGCGACAGCCGCTGCACCAGTGATGTGGGCGTCTCGTCCGTTCGGCGGGTCTCGTCGATGTCCGGGCTCGCCCAGGAGAAGGGCAGGCCCAGCCGTTCAAGCAGTTCGCGGCGCCAGGGTGAGCTGGAGGCAAGCACCAGTGGGGTCATGCGTCCTTCCTTGCAATGTGTGGAGTCGTGTCGGGGAGGCCCGCTATGGGCAGGTTGTGCTCGTCGGGTTCGAGCGGATCCCGGGACATGGTAACCTATTGAGCACAGGGCTTTGACAGGGGCGGAACGAGTGCCTATCATTGCGCGCCTATGTTGACCTCACGATTGCCCGGCCGGGTCGAGCCCTACAAGCTCGCCGCCCAAGCCGAACACCTCGAAGGCCTGGTGGCGCTGGCCGACATGAGCCGCCTGACCGAAGAGGTCGGCGCTCAACAGGGCGATGCCAGCGCCTGGCTGGAATTCGCCATCGACGCTCAGGGGCGTCGGGTGATCCGGGGGCGCCTGGAGGCCGATCTGCAGCTGCCGTGTCGCCGCTGCCTCGAGCCCATGGCCCAACATGTCACGAGCGACTTCCTGCTCGGGCTCGTCAGCAGTGACGACCTGGCCGCCGATCTGCCGAGCACCCATGAACCGGTGCTGGTGGAGAATGAACAGCTGGACCTGCTGGGCGTGGTCGAGGATGAACTCATCCTCAGTCTGCCCCAGGTGGTCTACCACGACGAGTCAGAGTGTCCTGTCTCGCGCGACCAGCTGAGCAGCGGGGCGGATGCCGAAGTCTCGGAAGCGCCCTCTGGCAGTCCCTTTGACGTGCTCAAGCGCCTCAAGGGCAACACCGATACCTGATCGATTTTTTGTGGAGTGATTTCCCATGGCAGTTCAGCAGAACCGTAAGACCCGTTCCAAGCGCGGCATGCGTCGTAGCCACGACGCCCTGAGTGCACCGACCCTGTCCCAGGACAAGGAAACCGGCACCACTCACCTGCGTCACCACGTCTCCCCGGACGGTTTCTATCGCGGTCGCAAGGTCGTCGACGTATAAGTTGACGACGCCTCGATAGCGCCTGGCCGCCGGGATGCGGATTGCCGTAGATGCCATGGGCGGGGACAAGGGTCCCCGCGCCACCGTGGCGGGGGCGGCCAGGGCAGTCATCGAGGACCCGCAGCTCGACATTCAGCTGTTTGGCCCTGCGGGCCTGCTGGATGACGAGATTTCACGCCTGCCGCGGCGTCGCATCTGCACCTGTGTGACGCACCCGATATCATCCCCGCCGATATGCGCGCCTCTCAGGCGCTGCGCCGAGGCCATGCTTCAAGCATGGCTCGCATGCTTGACTGTGTGGCGGCGGGTGAGGCCGATGTCGGCGTCAGTTCCGGCAATACTGGCGCCTTGATGGCGCTGTCGCGCCGCGCCCTTGGCATGGTTCCGGGCGTGCCGCGCCCGGCCATCAGTACCGCGATTCCGACGCGAGGCGACGGACGCTGCTATTTGCTTGATCTGGGTGCCAATGTGGATGTGTCGGCGGAGCGCCTGGTGGACTTCGCCCTGATGGGCGATATCATGGCGCGCCACGTCGACGGTCTGGCGGCTCCGCGGATTGCCCTGCTCAACGTTGGGGTGGAGTCGACCAAAGGCTCCTTGGCGGTACAGCAGGCCGATGCGGCACTGCGCCAGGTGGCCGGGATCGACTATCTTGGCTTTATCGAGGGCGATGGCGTGTTTGCCGGTCAGGCGGACGTCGTGGTCTGTGACGGCTTTGTCGGCAATGTGCTGCTCAAGGCCAGCGAGGGCCTGGCCAAGATGCTGGTCGGTCGCGTCCAGGCGACCTTCGAGGCGCACTGGGGGAGTCGGCTGGTGGGGATGCTGGCCCGTCCAGCGCTCAGACGATTGAAGAGTGAACTGGATCCGGTTCGCTACAACGGCGCCAGCCTGCTGGGGCTGGCGGGTATTGTGATAAAGAGTCATGGCAGCTGTGACGCTCAGGGTTTTTACTACGCCCTGAAGCGCGCCTCCCAGGAGGTCAGCCGTGACTTGCCGAGCCGGCTGGAGGCCGAGCTCGACCATCGTCGTCCATCTTCCGGTCCCTTGTCAGGGGGCAGTGTGGATATGGATGATGGCCAACAAGAGCTATAGGTGATCAAGATGACTCAACCGCTTGCCCTTATCTTCCCTGGGCAGGGGTCGCAACAGGTCGGCATGCTGCGCGATCTGGCCGAACGCTACAGCGTGGTGAGGACGACCTTCGAGGAGGCCTCGGAGGCGCTGGGTTACGACCTGTGGCAGGTGGTCCAGGAAGGTCCTGCGGAGGCGCTCAATGCCACCGCCTGCACCCAGCCGGCACTGTTGGCCTCCAGCGTGGCGATCTGGCGCGTGTGGCAGGAACTCGAGGGCCCGCGCCCCGGTGCCATGGCCGGCCATAGTCTCGGCGAATACAGCGCCATGGTGTGCGCCGGCGCGCTTTCCTTTGCGGAAGGGGTTCGTCTGGTTCGCCTGCGCGGCGAAGCCATGCAGCAGGCCGTGCCGGCCGGGCAGGGCGCCATGGCAGCGATTCTCGGTCTGGACGACGCGGCCGTCGAGCAGGCCTGCGCCAAGGCGGCCGACGGGGACGTGGTCTCTGCTGTCAACTACAATGCTCCCGGGCAGGTGGTGATCGCCGGCAGCAAGGCCGCCGTGGATCGTGCCATCGCCGCCTGTCAGGAGGCCGGGGCCAAGCGCGCGATGCCGTTGCCGGTATCGGTGCCTTCCCACTGTGACCTGATGCGGCCGGCTGCCGAGCGGCTGGAGCAGGCGCTTGGTGATATCGAGCTCAAGGCGCCGCGCTATACCGTGGTGCAGAACGTCGATGCCCAGGCCCATGCCGATGTGGCCACCCTGCGCACTCGCCTGATCGAGCAGCTCTACCAGCCGGTGCGTTGGGTCTCCTGCGTCGAGAAGATGGTCGACGGCGGTGCCG
Organism: Halomonas sp. MMSF_3323; assembly: GCF_030733595.1. Classification (NCBI taxonomy): domain Bacteria; kingdom Pseudomonadati; phylum Pseudomonadota; class Gammaproteobacteria; order Oceanospirillales; family Halomonadaceae; genus Halomonas; species Halomonas sp. MMSF_3323. Next base: position 54,424 of record NZ_JASHIT010000019.1, read on the forward strand.
AGGTGTTCATCGAGTGCGGGCCCGGCAAGGTCCTCACCGGCCTCAACAAGCGTATTGCCCGGGGCAGTCGCGGACTGGCGGTGAATGATCCCGACAGTCTCAGTGCCGCCCTGGAGCTGGCTCGCGAGATCAACTGATCGAAAGCCTCCTGGCCCGGCGCTGTGCCGGGCGACAACGACGAAGCAATGGAAGTGACCATGACAACCGAGCCTAGAGTCGCCCTGATTACCGGGGCCAGCCGCGGTATCGGCCGTGCCATCGCCCACGAGCTGGGGCGGCAGGGTCGCATCGTGATCGGCACCGCCACCACCGATGCCGGTGCCGACCGCATCGATGCGGACCTCAAGGAGCAGGGGTTTCAGGGCGCAGGGCGCCGCCTCGACGTCACCGATCCGACCAGCGTCGAAGCACTGCTGAAGTCGATCAATGACGAGTTTGGTGCGCCGACCATCCTGGTCAACAATGCCGGTATCACCCGTGACAATCTGCTGATGCGAATGAAGGAAGATGAGTGGGATGGTGTACTCGACGCCAACCTCAAGTCGGTCTTTCGCCTCAGCAAGGCGTGCCTGCGTGGCATGAGCAAGGCCCGTTGGGGCCGTATCGTATCCGTCAGTTCGGTGGTCGCCACCATGGGCAACGCCGGCCAAAGCAACTATGCTGCCGCCAAGGCGGGCATGGAAGGCTTCACCCGGGCGCTGGCGCGCGAGGTGGCCTCCCGTGCCATCACCGTCAACGCCGTGGCGCCTGGCTTTATCGCCACCGACATGACCCAGGCGCTGTCCGAGGATCAACAGACGATGCTCAAGGGGCAGGTGCCTCTGGCGCGTCTGGGGCAGCCCGAGGAAATCGCCGCGGCGGTCGGGTTCTTGACCAGCGATAGCGCAGCCTATATCACTGGCGAAACCCTGCACGTCAATGGCGGGATGAACATGCGCTGAATGCGCTTCCTGCGTGTGTTGCGTCGACCCGAAGGGGTCTATAAACTACCCCGCAGTTTACTTGCGGAATTAACCAGCTGGTCATCAGAACGGCTAACGTGAACGACTGGAGTATGTCTAAATGAGCACCATCGAAGAGCGCGTGAAGAAAGTTGTGGCAGAGCGCCTGAACGTCAAGGAAGAAGATATTCAGAACTCCTCTTCCTTCACCGAGGACCTGGGCGCTGATTCCCTGGACACCGTTGAGCTGGTGATGGCGCTGGAAGAGGAATTCGATACCGAAATTCCTGATGAAGAAGCCGAGAAGATTACCACCGTTCAGGAAGCGATCGACTACGTCAACGCCAACCAGTAAGACCGGCTCGGTGTTCCGAGTCAGTCTGCCGGTGGCGGCGATGGCCGCTTGCTGAAAGGCGGGGATGCAATCCCCGCGGAAGCCGTCCTGGTTCGCCAGGGCGGCTTTTGCGTGTCCAGGCCTCGAAGGCAGGGTCCTGTGCCAGCCTTCCCGGTAAAGCCTCGGCGCCGGGGGGAGCACAGCGGCCTGTGTCTCGGGTATAATGCGCGCAACCGACGGTCCTCCACAGTTGGGCCGTAACTTTTTGGATGTCTGGAGGAAAGCTGATGTCTCGTAGAAGGGTAGTGGTGACGGGCCTCGGCCTGGTCACACCGGTGGGCAACACCGTCAAGGAAAGCTGGGACAGCATCCTGGCCGGCAAGAGCGGTGTGGCGCCCATCGAGCACTTCGATGTCAGCGGCTTCAACACGCGCTTCGGCGGTTCGGTGAAGGACTTTGATATCAGCCCCTACCTGAACCCCAAGGATGCCAGGAAGATGGACCTGTTCATCCAGTACGGTATTGCCGCGGGGGCTCAGGCCATCGAGGACGCCGGTATCGAGTGCACCGAGGAAAATGCCGATCGCATCGGCGTGGCCATCGGCTCGGGAATCGGTGGGCTGCCGATGATCGAGCACAACCACAACGCACTCAACAAGAGCGGCGCCCGGCGTATCTCGCCGTTCTTCGTGCCCGGCTCCATCATCAACATGATCTCGGGCAATCTGGCGATTCAGCACGGCTTCCGTGGTCCCAATATCGCCATCACCACCGCCTGCACCACCGGTACCCACAATATCGGCTACAGCGCCCGCACCATCGCTTACGGCGACGCCGACGTGATGGTCTGTGGCGGTGCCGAGATGGCGACCACACCGTTGGGGCTGGGCGGCTTCTCCGCCGCGCGGGCACTGTCCACCCGCAATGACGATCCCCAGGCGGCCAGCCGCCCGTGGGACAAGGATCGCGACGGCTTCGTGCTGTCCGACGGCGCCGGCGTGGTGGTGCTGGAAGAGTACGAACACGCCAAGGCACGTGGGGCGACCATCTACGCCGAGCTGATCGGTTTCGGCATGAGCGATGATGCCTACCACATGACCCTGCCGCCGGAAGACGGTCGCGGCGCGGCGGCCTCCATGGCCAACGCGATCAAGGACGCCGGCATCGACGCCAGCGAGATCGATTACATCAACGCCCACGGCACCTCGACCGCCGCCGGCGACCTGGCCGAGAGCCGCGCGGTGGAGAAGGTCATGGGCAGCGCCGCCCAAAGCGTCGCGGTCAGCTCCACCAAGTCGATGATCGGCCACCTGCTCGGCGCCGCCGGTGCGGTGGAGGCGGTCTTCAGCATCCTGGCGATTCGTGATCAGGCGCTGCCGCCCACCATCAACCTGGACAATCCCCAGGAAGGGTGCGTGCTCGACTACGTGCCGCATACCGCCCGCGATGCCAAGGTCGACGTGACCCTGTCCAACTCCTTCGGCTTCGGCGGCACCAATGGCACCCTGGTGTTCAAGAAGGCCTGATGGATGAATAGGCCGTCCGAGCCGACATTGCCCCTGAGTGATCGGGGGCTGGCCTACGGCGATGGCCTGTTCGAGACGGTGCTGGTGCGCGACGGCACGCCGCTGTTGTGGTCTGAGCACCTGGCACGACTGCTGAAGGGCTGCCGGGTGCTCGACCTGCCCCCGCCCCGTACAGAGGCCCTGGCATCCGCCCTCGCTGGCGCGGGGCCGGGGCTTGGTGTGCTCAAGCTGGTCTACACCCGGGGCAGCGGTGGACGGGGCTACGCGCCGCCGGCGTCCTCAGACCCCAGGCTTGAGGCGCTGTGGTCGAGCTTCGCACCCGATCAACAGCGTTGGGCAGCCGGGGTCAGGGTGCGTCGCTGCCGCCTGCGCCTGGCACGCCAGCCCGTGCTGGCCGGGATCAAGCATCTGGCCCGTCTCGAGAACGTGCTGGCACGAGCGGAGTGGGGCGACCTCGCTATCGCCGAGGGGCTTCTCGAGGATGATAGGGGCCAGCTTGTCGAAGCCACCGCCATGAACGTGTTCTTTCTCGCCCGGGGCGCCGAACAGGTATCGACCCCGCCGCTGGATCAGTGTGGCGTGGCAGGTACCCTGCGGGCCGCCTTGCTGGAACAGGGCGCGGTGGTGGAGGCGCCGTTGCTGGCCGACGAGCTTTCGTCCTGCGAGGCTGTATGGCTTGGCAACAGCGTCCAGGGGGTGTGGCCCGTCGCGCGACTCGACGACAGCGAAGGGCAGCCCCAGCATGGCTGGGAGCTGAATGATGTCCATCGCGCCTTTCAGCACCGAGCCCACCGCCTGCTGGGGTATGCCGGGGCCGACTGAGTCACCCGGGCGCTTCCAGCCGGGGTGCCTGCATCCGCTTTGCCGTACTATTCTGACCGCTTCAGACAAGCGCCGTGCGCCGGCGCGACCAGACTAAGGAACTTCCATGCGCACCGCGCTCAAGGTCTTGCTCACTCTTGTCGTCATTGCCGCTATTGGCGGCTACGGCGCTTATCACTATTGGCAGACGCGTCTACAGGCCCCGATCACCCTCGATGAACCGATGCTCTACGAGGTGCCGCCCGGGGCCGGTTTCAATCGGGTGGTGGATGATCTCGAGGCCCAGGGTGTGCTGGCCGACGCCTGGGCCTTCAAGCTGTTGACGCGAGTGGAGCCTGATCGTGTGCCGTCGCTGAAGGTCGGCGAGTACTCGCTGGAGCCAGGCATGAGTGGCATGCAGGTACTCGATAAGCTCGCCAGCGCCGAGGTGGTCACCTACAGCGTGACCATTCCCGAGGGCTGGACCTTCCAGCAGATGCGCGCGGCCCTGGCCGAGGCCGAGAAGCTGGCCCACGCCAGTGCCGAGATGAGCGACGACGAGATCATGACGGCGCTGGGCCACGAGGGCGAGCATCCGGAAGGGCGCTTCTTCCCCGATACCTACACCTACCACAAGGGGGTGGAGGATCTGGAGATTCTGCGTCAGGCCAACCAGAGCATGGAGGCCCTGCTTGAGGAGGTGTGGGCCGATCGCGCCGAGGGTCTGCCCATCGATACGCCGTACGAGGCGCTGATCATGGCCTCGCTGATCGAGCGTGAGACCGGCGCCCCCGAAGAGCGGCGTCAGATTGCCGGGGTGTTCAAGCGCCGCCTGGAGCGTGGCATGCGGCTGCAGACCGATCCAACGGTGATCTACGGCATGGGCGATCGCTTCGAGGGCAATATCACTCGGGCCGACCTGCGCGAGGCCACCCCCTACAACACCTACGTGATCGATGGCCTGCCGCCGACCCCGATCGCATTGCCGGGGCGGGCTGCACTGGAGGCCGCCGTCGACCCGCAGGAGGGCGACACCCTGTACTTCGTCGCCAAGGGAGATGGCACCCACCACTTCTCCCGCACGCTGCGTGAGCACAATAACGCCGTCAATCGTTATATTCGGCGCCGTTGACGCGGACGTCTCCCGAACCAGGAGTGGTATCCATGACGCAGACACAACCGGCCGAGCCCACCTCCGGCGCGCGCGGGCGCTTCATTACCCTGGAGGGCGGAGAAGGCGTCGGCAAGTCCACCAACCTGGCCTTCGTGGTCGCCGCCCTCGAGGCGCGTGGCATCGAGGTAGTACAGACCCGCGAGCCTGGAGGGACGCCTCGGGCCGAGGCCATTCGCGAACTGCTGCTGGCGTCCAGCGACGAGCCGCTGGACAGTGACGCCGAGCTGCTGCTGGTGTTCGCGGCACGGGCCCAGCATCTTGCTCATCGCATTCGCCCGGCCCTGGAGCGCGGCGCCTGGGTGGTCAGCGACCGCTTCACCGACGCCACCTTCGCCTACCAGGGTGGCGGTCGAGGCCTGCCGTTCGAGCGCATCGTCCAGCTCGAACGTCTGGTCCAGGGGGAACTGACGCCGGATCTGACGCTGTTGCTGGACATGCCGCTGGACGCGGCGGAGCGTCGCCTGGCGGGTCGTCTGGACCGCACCGGCACGCGCAAGGATCGCTTCGAGCAGGAGCGCCGCGACTTTTTCGAGCGGGTGCGCCTGGCCTACCTGGCCCGGGCCGAGCAGGCACCGCAGCGGATGGTCAGGATCGACGCTGACGCCAGCCTCGAAGAGGTGCAGCGGCGGATCAAGCGGGTACTGGACGAGCGGGTGGCGCAATGGACGTGAATAGCAGCGTCGCTCAGCCGCCGATGCCCTGGCTGGCGCCGCGCTGGCACGAACTGGTGCGGCTGATGGACGCCGGTCGTCTGCCCCATGCCGTGCTGCTGTCGGGCCCCCGCGGGCTCGGCAAGCAGTCCCTGGCCGAGGCACTGATTGCCCGCGCCCTGTGTGCCCGCCCAGGCGAGACCGCCTGCGGTGAGTGCCACAGTTGCCATATGCTGGCCTCGGGCTACCATCCTGACCTGCTTCGGGTGGCGCCGGAGGAGGGCAAGCGGATGATTCGCATCGACCCGATCCGTCAGGTCAATGGCTTCGTCTCCCAGACCGCTCAGCAGGGTGGGCACCGGGTCATCGAGATCCGTCCCGCCGAGGCGATGAACGTGGCCGCGTCCAACGCCCTGCTGAAGAGCCTGGAGGAGCCGGGGCAGGACACCCTGTTCGTGCTGGTCTCCGACATGCCGTCCCACCTGCTGCCGACGATCCGTTCGCGCTGCCAGCAGTGGACGCTCAAGCCGCCGGAACTCGAAGACTGTCTGGACTGGCTGTCGAAGGAACTCGGTTCCGAGGACGAAGCACGCTTCTGGTTTCGAGCCGCCGGTGGGTTGCCGCTGGCGGCGCGACAGCTGGCCGAGCCGGGCTCGCGGGCGCTGCGTCAACAGCTGCACGAGACCTTCGACGCCCTGGTACGTGGCGCCGAACCGGTGGCCGAGGCGGCCCGGCTGGACCGCCAGGCCATCGATGCCATCCTGTGGTACGGTATCGCCTGGCTGGAGGATCTGATTCGCCTGGGCCTTTCCGGCGAGCCTGAAGGCCTCAGAAACCCCGACCTGGCACCGCTCTATCGCCAGGCGGTGAAAAATGGCCGGGTGCGCGACTGGTTCCGCCTGCTCGACTACGCCCGTGAGCAGCGTCGGTTGCTCAGCGAAGGCGGCAATCCCAACCCGCAACTGGTGCTCGAGGCCTGGCTGGTCCGCTGGGCGGCACTGTTGCGTTCCTGAGCGACGTCGTGTGCCCAGACGTCCTCCCCGGAGGCTCGCTGGCGTCTCTGATCACCGTCGCCGGTATTCGTCCCTGACATCCGTATTCAAGCCCCGAGAGATCTTCATGTTCGTCGATTCCCACTGCCATCTCGATCGCCTTTCTCCTGATACCCATGGCGGCGATCTGTCGCGGGCCCTGGACGCAGCCCGCGCGCGCGGCGTCCAGCAGTTCCTGGCCATCAGTGTGACCCTCGACGGCGTACCCGAACTGGCCGCAATTCGCCAGGCCCACGACGACGTGGTGATCTCCGCCGGGGTGCATCCGCTGCATCAGGTGGAGCACGAACCCGGCGTTGCCGAGATTGTCGCCTGCGCCAAGGAGCATGGTGCCGTGGCTATCGGCGAATCGGGACTGGACTATCATTACGACAGTGTTCCCGCCGAGGTGCAGCACGAGCGTTTCGCTCGCCATCTGCAGGCTGCCACCGAACTGTCGCTGCCGATCGTGGTGCATACCCGGGAAGCGAGGGAGGACACGCTCTCGCTGATTCGTCAGTACAGCGATCCCGAGGTCGGCGGGGTACTTCACTGCTTCACCGAGGACCTCGAGATGGCGCGGGATGCGGTGCGCCTGGGCTTTTATATCTCCTTGTCGGGGATCGTCACCTTTCGCACCGCCGAGTCGCTGCGCGAGGTGGCCAGAAAAGTACCGCTGGATCGTCTGCTGATCGAGACCGACAGCCCCTATCTGGCGCCGGTGCCGCACCGTGGCAAGCCCAACGAGCCGGCCTGGGTGGTCGACGTGGCCCAGTGCATCGCCGACGAGCGAGGAATCAGCGTGGAAGAGGTGGCGATGCAGACCACCGCCAACTTCTACCGGCTGTTTCCCAAGGCCCAGCCTGCCGCCCCGGAGGACCTCAAGCAGGCCCTTCGCGACGCGGGCTTTGTGGACCAGGGCTAAGCGGGCGTTGTGGACCAGGGCGAAGCAGGCTTTGTTGTGAACAGGGCCCATGGCCCCGGTCGGCACGGGCACCGGTCTGTTGGCCGGGCCTTGAGCGATAACTCGACGAGGTAGCCTCCATGCAACTCGATCACATCCTGAACGGCATCGCCGAGCTTGGTGAGCGTCCGCCCTTGTCTGACTGGCAGCCCGAACCGAGCGGCGAGATGGACCTGGTGATCGCCCGGGACGGGCGCTGGATCCACGAAGGCAGTCCGATCCAGCGTCCTGAGCTGGTGCGCCTTTTTGCGCGCATCCTGCGACGGGAGGACGACGGCCACCACTACCTGGTCACGCCTATCGAAAAGTGGCGGATCAGCGTCGAGGACACCGCCTTTATGGTACTGGAGGCCGAGCAGGCAGACGCTCGGCTGGAAGGCCAGTCAAAAGGCCAGCCAGAAGACCACGTAGACAAGCGCTGGTGGCTGACCACCAACGTCGGCGAGCGTATCGCCCTGGGGCAGCAGCATCGACTATCACTGTCGACGACACCGGCGGGCGAGGAGGTGCCCCAGGTGTGCCTGCCCTATGGCGTGAGTGCTCGACTCGGGCGTAACGTCTTCTACCGTCTGGTCGAGCAGGCCGAAGCGTGCACCGAGCGCGGCGAGCTGGGGCTTACCAGCGACGGCGTGTGGCAGCCGCTGGGACGCCTGGAGGGTGACGCGCACTGATGGCTTCACCTGCATTGGAGCGGCTCGCGCTGACGCCCGAACAACGCTGCGTTGTCGCCCACCCGGCAGGCCACGCCAGGGTCGCGGCGGTGGCCGGAGCGGGTAAGACCACCACCCTGGTGGCCAGGGTGCTGCACCTGCTGTCCCACGGAGTCAGCGCCCGGCGCATGATGGTGCTGATGTTCAACCGCGCCGCCCGGGAAGACTTTCAGCGCCGTCTGGTGGCCATGGCCGAACCCGGTATGGAACTGCCGGAGGTGCGTACCTTTCACTCTCTCGGTCATCGTCTGAGTCAGAGCCTGACCCGCTGGGGCGCGCTGCCACGGCGCGAACTGCTGACCGCAGACTGGCAGCAGGAGCGACTGCTGCGCCAGGCGACCCTGGAGGCGTTGGCCCAGGTCGACGAGGATCGCGACGCCGCGCTCGAGCCCGATCGCATCGAGGAACTCGCCCACTTCTGTTCGCTGGTCAAGGCCGAGGTGATCGACCCCCAGTTGCTGTATGAGCGGCTCGAGCTCGGCGAGGGGACTCGCCACTTCGTCGTCGCCCACCAGTGCCTCGAGACCTTGCTGGCCGATCACGGCGTGATGACCTATTCGGATCTGCTGTATCGACCGCTGCTGGCACTCGAAGGTGATCCCGCGCTGCGCCAGCGGGTTCAGGGCTTCCTCGACCATGTGATCATCGACGAGTATCAGGACATCAATGCCGCTCAGCAGCGGTTGTTGGCGGTGCTGGCCGGCGACCAGGCCTCGGTGATGGCGGTGGGTGACGCCAACCAGTGCATCTATGAATGGCGCGGCGCCCACCCGGAGGCCATGCTCGAGAACTTTACCCGGATCTTCGGTGCCGCCACCGACTACCCCTTGTCGACCACCTTTCGCCATGGTCACGCCTTGGCGCTGGCCGCCAATCATGCCATCGCCGGCAACCCGCGTCGCCCGTACCAGCTATGCCTGGCGGCGCCCACCAATCCGCGTACCGAGCTCAAGGTGGCACGGGGCGCCAGTGCCTTCCTCGATGGACTCAAGCGCTGGGTGGAAGCCGGCCGTCGTCTCGACGAAGCCTGTCTGCTGGTACGTAGCTGGACCCTGTCGGTGCCGATGCAGCTGGCGCTGTTGCGCGAAGGCATTCCCTTTCGCCTGGCCCGGGAGGATCGCTTCGTCTTTCGCCTGCCGCTGGTGGAGGCTCTGGCCGGCTATCTATCGCTGGCGCTGTCGCCCGAGCAGCTGCGCGACCCCGGCGCGCTGATGCCGATGTTTGCCCAGCCGACCTGCTTCGTACCACGTGAAGTGCTCGCTGGCCTGGTTCAGCGCCTGGCCGACACCCAGACCTGGCCAGGGCCGGGCGACGCGCTGCTGGCGCGACTGAAGCCCCACCAGAAGCGCACCCTCAAGCGTCGCTGGCAACTGCTGTGCGAGCTGCCGAAGCTTGCCCATCTGTCCGCCGACGCGCTGCTCGAGCATGTGGTCGCGGAGGTCGAGGCGGAAAAGGTGCTCAAGCGCGCCGCCTCCCGCCGCGACAAGGGCGAGGAGGACGTGCGCCTGCTCGATGTCCTGATCGAGCAGGCTCGGGAGGTCGGCGACATCGCCACCTTTATCGAGCTGCTGCGACGCCCGGTGCAGAACCGCGACGAAGGGGTGTTGATCAACACGGTTCATGGCGCCAAGGGCCTGGAGTGGCCGCTGGTGATGGTGGGGGCGGTCAATGAAGAGGACTTTCCCCACTACAGTCGTGACAACCCGCTGTCCCCCGAGCGTCTCGAGGAAGAGCGCAGGCTCTACTATGTGGCCATCACCCGGGCCATCGAACGCCTGGTCATCCTCCACGATGGCGGCGATCATCGTCCCAGCCGCTTTATCCAGGAGAGCGCCTGCCGCGACGCCAGCGCCGTGGCCAGGGCGCTGTACCGATGCGCTGACGGAACCGAGCCCGAGGAGGTGAGCGTCGCCGAGCCGGCACTGGTGGGGCGCTATCTGAATGCCCTGGGGCAGCCGCTGCCGATCAAGGCGCTTGAGCGAGCGCCAGGCAATGGCCATTACCAGGTGGGTGAGCGCATTCGCCACGGCGTCTTCGGTGACGGTGAGGTCGCCTTGGTGGAAGGCGACCCCGCCAATCCGGTCATCGAGGTGCGCTTTGATCGTGCCGGCAAGCGCCGCCTGATCGCCCATCGCGCCCCGATCGAGCGGCTGTCGAGCGCCTGATCAGGGCGCGGGCCACTTGTCGAGACGCGCGAAAACGCTTCGATACGATAAGGCTCCGGTGCGATAAAGCCTTGCGCCACCAGACAGTGTTCTGACATGAGAAGGAGTTCGTCATGACCCATCCCTTGATCGACGCCGATAGCTTGCGACACGCGCTAGACGGCGACACCCCGCCGCTGGTGCTGGACTGCCGCGTGCGCTTGAACGACCCCGAGGCCGGGGCGGCGCTGTGGCGTCAGGCCCATGTTCCCGGCAGTCTGCACCTGGATCTGGACCGTGACCTGTCCGGACCCAGGGACGCTGGCTCCGGGGCAGGCGGACGACACCCGTTGCCGAGCCACGCCGACTTCACCGCGACCCTTCGGCGACTGGGCGTTGCGCCTGAGCGCGAGGTGGTGGTGCTCGATGATGCCGGCGGCCAGCTGGCGGCGGCGCGGGCCTGGTGGATGCTGAGCGAGTGGGCCGGCCACCCGCGGGTGCGCCTGCTCGACGGTGGCCTCGCCGCCTGGGAGGGCATCAATGGCGACTGGGAGGTGGGGGAGGGTGCGCCTCCTGCGCCGTCGCAGTGGACACCCGAATTCGACGACAGTCGTTTCGTCGTCCTCGAGGAGATGGCGTCGACTGCGGCGCTGAAGGTGGACGCCCGGGCCGGTGAGCGCTACCGCGGCGAGGTCGAGCCGATGGACCCCCGAGCGGGGCATATCCCTGGTGCGGTCAATCGCCCCTGTAGCCTCAATCTCGACGACAATGGACGCTTCAAGTCGCCGGAGGCTTTAGCAAGAGAACTGCCCCAGACGTCGCAGCAGGATCCTGGCGTGATTGCCTACTGCGGCTCCGGCGTTACCGCCTGCCATGACATTCTCGCCTATCGCCTGGCGGGTCTGCCGGCCCCGCGGCTCTATGTCGGCTCCTGGAGCGAGTGGAGCGGCGATCCCGCACGCCCGGCCGAGACCGGCCCCGCCACCGCTTCCTGACGCCACTGCTGACGTCCCTTGCTGGCGCCGCCTTGTGGCGCCTACAGCGGTCCTTTAGCGTCAACACCATCAACGAGCACGGCCCCGTCATCAGGTGACGGGGCCGTGCTCGTTGGACTATCAGCATGTCGCTGAATCATCAGTACCTGGTCGAGGTGGGGCCTGGCTCTCCTGCGCAGCCGGGCCCTGTCGATTCATCGTCTAGCGGCCTGCCTCGCTGGCGCCTGTCTGGCCAGAGTCTGGGTGGGCGGCTGGGTGGGCGGCATGGTGGTGGCCCTCCAGACGGCTTAGCAGCATGGCGTTGGCGGTATTGCCCATCACGTTCAGAGAGGTGCGGAAGCCATCGGTGAAGCGGTCCACGCCGGCGACCACGGCGACGCCCTCCAGTGGCAGCCCTGCAGCCGACAGCACGGTGCTCATGGCCACCAGGCCAGCGCCCGGCACGCCAGCGGTGGAGAAGGATACCAGCAGGCCGGTGGTAAAGATGGTGGCGGCCAGGGTCAGGGTCACCTCGACACCGAAAAGCTGCGCCACGAAGAGCGCATTGAAGCCCTGGAGCACGGCGGCGCCGTCACGTTTGAGGGCGGTCCCGAAGGGCAGGGCGAAGGCGCTGAGCTGGTGTGGTGCACCGTAGGCCCGGGCATTGTTGAGGGCGATCGGCAGGGTGGCGTTGGAGCTGGCGGTGCCAAGGGCAAAGCTCAGGGCCTCGCCGAAGTGGCGCAGGTAGGCCAGGGGGCGGGCACCTGTGATCGCCAGCAGGGCCAGATAGAACACCGCCATGGCGCCGATGGCCGCCAGCAGGCCGATCACGTACAGGCCGAGCTTCAACAGCAGGTCGAACCCCTGGGTGGCCACCACCGAGGCGATCAGCGCGAACACACCGATGGGGGCGAGCTTGAGTACCATCGACAGGATCTTGAGGGTCACGTCGTAGCCGCTCTGCAGCAGCGAGACCAGCGGCCGGCTCTGTTCCGGTAGCTGGCGGGCGGCCACGCCGACCAGGGCGGCGGCCAGGATGATCTGCAGCAGGTTGGCCTCGGCCAGCGCCTCAAAGGGGTTTTTCGGTACCAGGCCCACCAGCCACTGGGCCAGCGGGGTCGGGTCGCGGGCCTCGACGCCGGCGGCCTGAGCGCTGTCCACGCCGAGGCCCGGGGTCAGCCAGGCGGCCATGCCCATGCCGATGGCCAGGGCCACCGCGCTGGTCAGCACATAGAGCATCAGCAGCTTGCCGGCGTAGCGCCCGACGCTTTCGCTGCGATCGACCTGGGTAAAGCTCAGTACCAGAGCGCAGAACACCAGAGGCACCACGATAAACTGCAGAAGGCGCAGAAATACCTGACCCAGTGGGGTCAGCAGTTGGGTATCCAGGACGCCCGCCCACTGGGGCAGGAACAGATTGACGGCGCCGCCGGCCAGGATCCCGAGGATCAGGGCCAGCAGTATTTGACGGGTGTGGGCCATGGTATCTCCCTGTAGCGGCCTCGATCACGGCTGCCCTGTCGCTGTCCCTGGCCCTGGCCTGGAGTTCGGCCGGATAGGCCGATGACAAGGCGGGTGTTCGGCAGGGGGGGCGATCGATAAGGGGGCACACTATTAGGGCTCGGCGATGTCTTGGCAAGAAGCCCAATAGACCGATTTGTTATGACGTTAAGTGTATGCCCTGCAATAAAAAAACGGACGGGGCTGGGCCCGTCCGCTGAGGGTGTTGGCTAACGGGCGTGTCAACGCCCTGGGTCATGGTTGGGCCGCGTTCGGCAGCGACGCGGCCCGCCCGCGATCACATATTGGGATAGTTGGGACCACCGCCGCCTTCAGGGGCGACCCAGGTGATGTTCTGGGCGGGGTCCTTGATGTCGCAGGTCTTGCAGTGGACGCAGTTCTGGAAGTTGATCTGGAAACGCGGCTGGCCATCGTCACCCTCGACCACTTCGTAGACCCCGGCGGGGCAGTAGCGCTGAGCGGGCTCGGCGTACTCCGGCAGGTTCTTGTGGATCGGAATTTCCGAATCCTCGAGCTTGAGGTGGCAGGGCTGGTCTTCCTCGTGATTGGTGTTGGACAGGAACACCGAGGAGGGCTTGTCGAAGGACAGCTTGCCGTCGGGCTTGGGGTAGTCGATCTTCTCGAACTCGCTGGCGGGTTTGAGCGCCGCATGGTCCGCAGTGGTGTCGTGGACCCTGGGCAGCTTGCCGCCGAGCAACTGATCGACGAAGTTGTAGGCCCCACCGCCCACGGTGCCGTACTTGTGGATCGCGGGACCGAAGCTGGCGGTCTGCTCGAGCTCCTTGTAGGCCCAGCTGTCCTGCCACCTGGCCTCGAACGCCTTGAGTTCGTCGCCGCCCTCGTTGCCGTCCTTGAGCGACTCGAACACGCTTTCTGCCGCCACCAGACCGGACTTCATGGCGGTGTGGATGCCCTTGATCTTGGCGAAGTTGAGGGTGCCGGCGTCACAGCCGATCAGCAGCCCGCCGGGGAAGGTCATCTTCGGCAGGCAGTTGAGGCCGCCCTTGGCGATGGCACGGGCCCCGTAGGCCACCCGCTTGCCGCCTTCCAGGTAGCGCTTGAGCACCGGGTGGTGCTTCATCCGCTGGAACTCGTCGAACGGCGACAGGTAGGGGTTCTGGTAGGCCAGGTCCATGATCAGGCCGACCACCACCTGCTGGTTCTCGGCGTGGTAGAGAAACCAGCCGCCGTGGGTGTTCTTGTCCAGCGGCCAGCCGGAGCCGTGCAGCACCAGCCCTGGCTCGTGCTGTTCCGCCGGTACGTCCCACAATTCCTTGAGACCGATGCCGTAGTGCTGGGGATCCTTGCCCTCGTCCAGGCGGAATTCGCGGATCAGGCGCTTGCCGATGTGGCCACGGGCGCCCTCGGCGAACAGGGTGTATTTCGCACGAAGCTCCATGCCCGGTGCGTAGCCGCCTTTCTCGCTGCCGTCGGCGGCCACGCCCATGTCGCCGGTCAGGATGCCGCGTACCACGCCGTCCTCGACGATGGCGTCCTGGGCGGCGAAGCCCGGGAAGATCTCGACGCCCAGGGACTCTGCCTGTTCGGCCAGCCAGCGGCACAGGTTGCCGGCGCTGATCACATAGCGGGTGATGTCGCCACCGGTGTTGTGCATGCTCTTGGGCACCAGCGCGTTGGGCAGCTTCTGGGCCTTCTCGGCGTCCTTGAGCAGGTACAGCTCGTCACGCACCGCCGGGGTGGTCAGCGGGGCGCCACGCTCCTCCCAGTCGGGGAACAGCTCGAATAGCGCGCGGGGCTCGAGCACCGCTCCGGACAGAATATGGGCGCCCACCTCGGAGCCCTTCTCGACCACGCAGACGGTCAGCTCCTGCTCGGCCTCGTTGGCCTGCTGCATCAGTCGGCAGGCGGCGGCCAGTCCAGACGGACCGGCGCCGACGATGACCACGTCGAACTCCATGGTGTCGCGTTCTACTTGTTCTGCCATCGGGTGCTTTCCTCCTCGGCGTGACGTTGGGGTGCCACCAACGTCGTACAGATTTTAAACGGTCGTTTGCTTCACGGTGTGTCCCATGATAGGCATAATAGCGTCGTCGGGTCATCCTTACGATGGTCGACCCTCCCCAATGGTCGACTCGGCATGCGGGGATTGTTGCCAAGGCCCGGCCTGTGGCACATTGAAGGTACGCACCGAGCCCCTATCAAACGCTTGCATGAAACGCATAAGGGCATAGCGAAAAGTTCTCAATCGTGGTGTCCTCTCGGGACACGCGATGCGTAAATCGATGCGGTGCCCGTCACCGCCAACGTGTTGATGGTTCCTTCCTTACATTCAAGGTTCCCCAGATGAACCAAGCGAGGACAACATGAAAGTACTCGTCGCGGTCAAACGCGTCATCGACTACAACGTCAAGATCCGGGTCAAGCCGGATGGCAGCGACGTTGACTTGACCAACGTCAAGATGGCCATGAATCCCTTCTGCGAAATCGCCGTGGAAGAGGCGGTGCGCTTGAAGGAGAAGGGCGTGGCGACCGAGGTGGTGGCGGTGACCGTGGGGCCGAAGGCGGCGCAGGAACAGCTGCGCACGGCCCTGGCGCTGGGGGCCGATCGCGCCATCCACGTCGAGAGCGACGAGCGCGTTGAATCGCTGGGCGCGGCCAAGGCACTGGCCAAGGTGGTCGAGAAGGAAGCGCCGCAGCTGGTCATCCTCGGCAAGCAGGCGATCGACTCCGACAACAACCAGACCGGTCAGATGCTGGCCGCGCTGACCGGCATGGCCCAGGGCACCTTCGCCTCCGAGGTGGAAGTCGAAGGCGAGACCCTCAAGGTCATCCGCGAGATCGATGGCGGACTGCAGACGGTGTCGCTGAAGCTGCCGGCGGTGGTCACTACCGACCTGCGCCTGAACGAGCCGCGCTACGCCAAGCTGCCGGACATCATGAAGGCCAAGAAGAAGCCGATGGACGTGATGACCCCGGCCGATCTGGGCGTCGAGGTGGCCAGCCGTCTCAAGCTGGTCAAGGTCGAGCCGCCGGCCGAGCGCCAGGGTGGCGTCAAGGTGGGCTCGGTGGACGAGCTGGTGGACAAACTGAAGAATGAAGCGAAGGTGATTTCATGAGCATTCTGGTTCTGGCAGAACACCACGATGGCCAGCTGGCCGACGCCACCGCCCACGTGGTGGCCGCCGCCCAGGCTATCGGTGGTGATATCGACGTGCTGGTCGCCGGTCAGGACGTGGCCGCCGTGGCCGAGGCCGCAGCCAAGCTGGATGGTGTCAGCAAGGTGCGTGTCGCCGACAGCGAGACCTTCGCTCACCTGCTGGCCGAGCCCACCGCCGACCTGCTGGTGGCCCTGGCCGACGACTACAGCCATGTGCTGGCGGCCGCTTCCACCACCGGCAAGAACGTGCTGCCGCGCCTGGCGGCACTGAAGGACGTGGCACAGATCTCCGAGATCATCGCGGTAGAGAGCGCCGACACCTTCAAGCGTCCGATCTACGCCGGCAACGCCATCGCCACCGTCCAGAGCGAGGACGCGCTCAAGGTCATCACCGTGCGTTCCACTGCCTTCGACGCCGTCGGCCAGGGTGGCTCCGCTGCCATCGAACCGGTCGAGGCGAGCATCGACAACAGCCTGTCGAGCTTCGTCGGTGAAGAGCTGGCCAAGAGCGATCGTCCCGAGCTGGGGGCTGCCCGCGTGGTCATCTCCGGTGGTCGCGGCATGGGCAGCGGCGAGAACTTCAAGATCCTCGACAACATCGCCGACAAGCTGGGCGCCGCCATCGGTGCGTCCCGTGCGGCGGTGGATGCCGGCTTCGTGCCCAACGACATGCAGGTCGGCCAGACCGGCAAGATCGTGGCGCCGGACCTGTACATCGCCGTGGGCATCTCCGGTGCCATCCAGCACCTGGCCGGGATGAAGGACTCCAAGGTCATCGTCGCCATCAACAAGGACGAGGAGGCGCCGATCTTCCAGGTCGCCGACTATGGCCTGGTGGCCGATCTGTTCGAGGCCATTCCGGAACTCGACAGCAAGCTCTGAGTGCAAGATGTAGAAACGGTGTGCCGGCTAGGCCGGCAACGCTGACAAACGCCGTGGCGGCCAACGCCACGGCGTTTTTATTGGTGGGTGTCTGGCATCGATGTGCATGGCCGCCAACCCCTCGCCAGGCGTGCCGATCCGCTGTCGGACAGGGGCGTCCATGCCCTTGCTCGGGAGGTGTTGACAGCGATGAACTCGGGGTAGAGGCACCTTGCTCGCATTGATAACAATTCGTGTTTCGGGTACTGTCGTGGCATTTGACGCGGCGCCCCAAGGCGGCGCGAGAGCAGGTCGGAGGCCTTGGAATGGCGAACAAGCAGATCAACGGGCGGCCCTTCGCCGGGCCATCACAGGCTAGCCCCAGCGATGTGGTGACGGCTGGCGCAGCGGCAAGGAACAGCCTGCTGGGCGTCTCCTGTGCGCTGGCGCTGGCGCTGGGGCACAGCGGGGTAGCCCAGGCACAGAACACGGCGGACAATCTCGGCGACGAGGCCCTGGCGGCCCAGACGACCCAGGCCGAGCTGCAGGCGCGGATCGACCAGGCCGACGACGAGGTGCGTCAGCGTATCGAGGCGCTGCGCCAGGCCGAGCAGGAGGCCCAGCGGCTTCAGTCCTACAACCAGGCGTTGGCCCCCCAGCTCGAGCAGCTCAAGGCGACCCTCGAGCAGCGCAGTCAGGGCATGGCGACCATGGCCGAGACCCGCGACGCCCTGCCGGGCCTGTTGAACGACATGACCCGCCGCCTCGACGCCTGGGTCGATCAGGACGTGCCATTCCTCCATGGCGAGCGCAAGGCCCGGGTGGCGTCGCTCGAGGCCTCCCTGGCCAACCCCGAGCTGACCGCAGCCGAGAAGCTTGAGCGGGTGCTGGCGGCCTGGCGTGCCGAGCTCGACTATGGGCGCGATCTCGATGCCTGGCGCGGCACCCTGGAAGAGGGCGATCAGACCCGCGAGGTCGACTTCCTGCGACTGGGACGCGTGGGCTGGTACTACCTGACCCCGGATGGCCAGAACGGTGGCGTATGGAACGACGGAGATTGGCAGTCGCTGTCCGCTGCCGAGCGCGACCAGGTGGAGAAGGGCCTGCAGATCGTGCGTGACCAGCGTGCACCGGAACTGCTGACGCTGCCGCTGACCCAACCGATCGAGGAGCGTTCCTGATGGTGTCTTTGACGGATTTCCCGGTGTCGCTGAATCGGCACAACTCGATGGGCAAGGGCCTCGCCCGCAGGCTGGTGCTGGGTGCCGCCGTGACCGCGCTGCTGGCCGCCGCTGCGCCTGCCGCCATGGCCCAGCAGCACAGCGATAGCGACAGCGTACTGTCGAGCTTCAAGCTGGAGCGAGAGGCCGCCGAGGCACGTGATCAGGCGAGGTTGGCCGAGCTGGTGGAGGACAGTGACGCGCTGTCCGCCTCGCTCGAGGAGGCCGAGGCCCGTCGTGACGCCGCCCGGGAAGAGCGTGAGCGTCTGGAGGCCGAGATGGCCGAGGCGCGTCAGGCGCTGGACGAGATCGGTGCCCAGCGTGATGCCGAGGGCGGCGACCTCAACGCGGTGTTTAGCGCGGTGGCCGGCACCAGTGGTGAACTGAGAGACGATCTCGGCCAGAGCCTGCTGACCCTGGGCGCCGACGTCGATTTGCCGCCGCGGCTGGACGACGACGCCATCCTGACCGTCGCCCAGATCGAGACCCTGGCCGACAGCCTGATGGGGCTGACCGCCGAGACCGGGCTGGTGCGTCGATTCGAGGCGCCGGTGGCCGCAGGCAGCGGTGAGGTCGCGCCACGTCAGGTGACCCGTGTGGGTGACCTGATGGCCTTTGGCGGCGGCCAGTTGCTCGAGCGGGTCGGCGAAGAAGGGCGGCTCTCCGCCCTCGAGCACACCCCTGAGCGCGTCGGCGCTGTGCTCGACGCTTATCAGTCCGGCGATGGCCAGCTGCTGCCGGTGGATCCTGCCGACGGACGGGTGATCGAGGCGCTGTCGCGCCAGCCCACGCTGCTCGAGCGCTTCCATCAGGGCGGTGCGGTCGGCTATGTGGTGGTCGCCCTGGGCGCCCTGGGCCTGTTGATCGCCCTTGGCCAGTATCTGTACCTGCTGCGGGTCAGCATGACCACTCGTCGCCAGCTCGCCAACATGGATGAGCTGTCCAATGACAACCCCCTGGGCCGGGTGCTTCAGCGCTTCCACGCCTTTGGTGCAGGCCATGCTCCCGAAGCCCTGGAGGCACGTCTGGACGAGTCGATGCTGGCCGAGCAGCCGCGTCTCGAGCGCGGCCAGGCACTGGTCAAGATGCTCGCTGCGGTGGCGCCGCTGCTGGGCCTGCTGGGCACGGTGACCGGCATGATCGTGACCTTTCAGTCGATCACGGTGTTCGGCACCGGCGACCCCCAGTTGATGGCCGGCGGTATCAGTCAGGCGCTGGTGACCACGGTGCTGGGCCTGATCACCGCGGTACCGCTGCTGTTCGCCCATACCGCCATGTCGTCACGCTCGCGCGCCCTGATCGGCACCATGGAAGGCCGCGCCAGCGCGGTGCTGGCCGACCGTCTGGAAGCCGATCGCAAGGCCCTGCAACCGGCCACCGACGCAAAGCAAGGAAGCAGGCGCCATGCCGATGCACCCCTGGCTTGATCCCCTCGTCCGGCTGATCGACGCCGGCGGGCCGGTGCTGGTGGTGATCGCCGTGGTGGCCATGCTGCTGTTCTCGGTTGGGCTCGAGCGCTGGTGGTTCTTTCGCTTCCACTATCGCCCGGCCCGGGCCGAACTGATGCGCCGCTGGGTCGAGCGGCCCGATCACCAGAGCTGGAGTGCCCGCACCCTGCGCGAGGTCTGGGTAACGGAGCTGATCAGGCGCCTGCGTGGCCCCTTGCCCTGGTTGAAGCTCCTGGTGGTGATCTGCCCGCTGCTCGGACTGCTCGGCACCGTGACCGGCATGATCACGGTATTCGACAGCCTGTCCATGGCCGACAGCAACCAGGCCCGCGCCATGGCCGACGGCGTTGCCCGGGCCACCTTGCCGACCCTGACCGGGATGGCGGTGTCGGTGGTGGGGCTTCTGTTTATTACACGGCTTGAACATATCATTCGGCGCGAGGATCAGCGGCTACACGACCGCCTTGCCCGCGCCGCGGAGGATGCACATGCGTAGACGTCGACTGTCCGCCGGCGCCGAAGAGGCCAGCGAGGTCAACCTGACCCCGATGCTGGACGTGGTCTTCATCATGCTGATCTTCTTCATCGTGACCACCAGCTTCATCAAGGAGAGCGGGGTGGAGATCGAGCGGCCCGAGTCCAGCGCCGCCTCTTCCCGTCCCGACGTCCAGGTGCTGGTGGCGATCACGCCGGAAGGCGCCTTGTGGGTGGACGGTGAGCCGGTGGACATCCATCGCGTCGGCACCACCGTCGCCGGCATGCTTTCCGAGGATGGCTCGGTGGTGATCCAGGCCGATCGCAACGCCGCCACCGGGGTGCTGATCGAGACCATGGACCGGCTGCGCGACGCCGGTGTCGAAAAGGTTGCCGTCGCCGCCGAAAGGAGCTCCGACGCATGAGGCGAGTGGTCTCTCTGGCGGCGGGTAGCCTGCTGACCCTGGTACTTTTCGCCCTGCTGGCGCTGCTGGTGGTGCCACCGGAGGCCGAGCCTGAGCTGCGCAAGGAGATTACCCTAAGTCTGGCCGAGGCGGTGGCGCCCCAGGCCGAGGCCCCGGCGGAGGCCTCCGCTGCTTCGGCATCGGCGCCGCCACCTCCACCGCCGGTGGCCGCCGCGCCGCCGCCGCCGAGCCCGGCCCAGACCGCTGTCAGCGAGATCCAGCTGCCGGACCCCGAGGTGGTACCGCCGCCACGAGAGCCCAAGGCGCTGGACAGCGCCTTGCCGGAGTTGACCGAGACGCCGCCAGAACCTGAGCCCGAACCTGAGCCCAGGCCCGAACCGAAACCCCGGCCGGAGCCGACGCCGCAGCCTGAGCCCGCACCGCAGCCCGAGCCCGCACCACAGCCAACGCCAGCGCCCAGCGTGGCCACCAATGCGACCAGCAACACGGGCAGCGCCAGTGCGGCGGGGGCCGGCGCCGCCGCGCCTGCCTCCAACGAGCCGGTGGACGTGGGCACCTCGGCCCGGGCCACGCGCAAGGTGCCGCCGGAGTACCCGCGCCGGGCCCAGCGTCGTGGGCTCGAGGGCTACGTGGTGATGCAATTTATCATCCGCGCCGACGGCAGCGTCGATCGCGGCAGCATTCAGGTAATCGAGGCCAGCCCCCGCCGGGTGTTCGAGGACGCTGCGCGTCAGGCCATCGCCGGCTGGCGCTTCGAGGCGGCGTCAGGGCTTCGGCGGGCGCGTCAACGACTCGAGTTCCAGTTGAGATAGACATCGAGATAGCCACACAAGGGGTCGATCGCCATGGCAGTACTGTTGAAGACCACCCCGCTGGGGCGCTACCTGCAAGGCACTGGTGCCGCCCTGGCGCTGGGCCTGATGGCGGGTCTGGCCGGCGCACTGGCAAGTCCTGCGGCAAGCGCTGCACCGACCCTGTCCGGTGGCATCATCGCCGACCTGAAAGGGCTCGAGCAGCGCCTGGCCGACGACCCGGCAGGGGTCGAGGCCAAGGCCGAGAGCCAGGCCGAGCGGCTCACCGGAGGCAACGCCTCGGACCGCTGGTCCAGGGCGCTGTACCTGCAGCTTGCCGCCGGGGCGGTGTCGGCCCAGAACCGGTCCGAGGAGGCCGCCGATCACCTGGCCAGCGCCCGTCGGATCGATGGGGTCGAGCAGGCCCAGCGGGATCGCTGGCTGCGCCAGGAGATTGAACAGCGTATTCAGGCGCAGCAACGTCAGCAGGCGCGGGCGCTGCTGGAGGACTGGCTATCGCGCCACGAGGATGTCGAGGCGCTGTGGACCCTGGCCGAGCTGGCGGCCGCCGACGAGGACTGGGAGGCCGCCGCCGACGGGGTCGAACGGGCCAAGGCGGCGGACCCGCAGCCGAGTCAGGCGCGGCTCGATTTCGCCGGTGGCGTGATGCACAAGAGCGGTCGTCTCGAGCAGGCCCTGGCGGCCCTGGAGGCGCGGCTTGCCACCGATCCTGCTGATGCCGATGCCTGGCGCCGGGCCGCGGCCATGGCTCAGCGCCTGGGTGATCCGGTCCGGGCCGCGGCGCTGTGGGAGGCCGGCTGGCGTCAGGGCGCCCTGTCCGGCAACGATGACCTTGAACGTCGCATCGAGCTCCACCTGGCCGCCGGTACCCCCGCACGCGCCGCCGAGCTGCTCGAACGGGCGCTGGCGGAAGGCGTCCTCGAGGATAGCGAGCAACGTCGCCGGTTGCTGGCCGAGGCCTGGTTTCAGGCTCGCGACCATGACCAGGCGCTGGACGCCTGGCAGACTCTTGCCGAGCGTTCCGACGCTGGCTCGGACTGGCTCCGGTTGGGACAGATTGCCGCAGGCTGGGGCCGCGAACAGACCGCACGCGAGGCATTGAACCGCGCACTCGCCAAGGGCGAGGACGAGGCGAAAACCTGGCTGGGCGCGCTGTCTGCGGGCTCGCAGACGGGGCAGGGCGCGGCCGCTGAACCTGGCTCCGGCGACACGGATTCACCTCGACCCTCCGATGAGGGCGCTGGCTGAGGCGGCTCGCTGCCTTGTGGCAAAAATGACCCTCAGCGTAGAATTCGCCCCATGAAGAATTCCAGAAGCCTCATATTGCTGGTCATCGTTCCCGCGGTGGCCGTGGTGCTGCTCGGGGCGGCCATCTTTGGCTCCCAGGCGATGTCCGACAGCCGTCTGGACGATGACGCGCGCGCCGCCCTGGCGGCGTCACTTCAGACCTCGGCACCGATCGAGCTCGCCAACTTGCAGGAGGTGCGCTACGGCTATGGCGTGTGCGGCTCCTATCGCCTGGCATCGGACGAAGGCTTTGCCTCCTTCTATCTTGATACCCAGAGCGGCGAGGTGGAGCTGGACGTCAACTCCCGTCGTTTCAATACCCACTGTGGCCTGTCGGCGCTGTGCTGATGGTCTCCATCGACGGTGACCGGTGTTGGTTGGCGTTTGACGACTGAGCGACCTTCGTCGACACAGGCTCGTGCCGGCACTTTCTCAAGGAGACGTTTTCATGCGCATGTTCAAGGGCACCCTGGTTGCCGGACTGCTGTCGCTGCTCGCGGCTACCCCGGTACTTGCCGCCGAGCTAGAGATCAGCGACGCCAGGCTGCGCATGCTGCCCGGCGACCGCCCTGGTGCCGGTTACTTCAAGCTCTACAATGCGGGCGACGAGCCGGCAGCGGTGGTCGGAGCAGAGACCGACGCCTACGCCTCGGTGGAGCTGCACATGAGCATGGAGAAAGACGGCATGGCCATGATGCACGGCGTCGAGCGCTTCGAAGTGCCCCCCGGCGAGACCCGCGAGTTCGCCCCTCAGGGTTATCACCTGATGTTCATGAAGCCGCAACAGTCGCTGAACATTGGCGATGAAGTCGAGGTCCGCCTGATCCTCGAAGGGGACGAGCGCGTCGAGACGACCTTCGAGGTGGTCTCGCCGGCGGCGCTGTAACGACGGTCTTGAGACAGCTGAGACAGTTAGGTCGGCAAAGTGATGTCGAGAGAACGGTGTCGGGAGCAGGGGCTGCAAAGTAGAGCCGAGACAACGGCCCATGAAATGAAAGCTACGAGGTTGGCAATGCGACAGGGCAGGACCGGCGGCAATGGCAGGGTGCAGAGAAGGGGAGCTGGTGCGAGCCAGGCAGTCGCCAGGGCTGGTGCGGCACTGCTGCTTACCACAGCGCTGTTTGCCCTTGCCGGCTGCGAGGACGTCAACTGGCGTGGCACCGACATCTCCGACGCCATGCCGGCGCTGGACTTCGAGCTGATCGACGAGAACGGCCAGCCTGTCGATGAGGGTGACTACGCTGGCAAGACGACCCTGGTCTACTTCGGCTTCACCCACTGCCCGGACGTCTGTCCCACCGCGCTGGCGCGGCTGTCAGCGGCGATTCGGGAACTCGACGAGCCCACCCGCGACGCCGTCCGGGTGCTGTTCGTCTCGGTGGATCCCGAGCGCGACAGCCCCGAAGTGCTCGACGCCTATACCGAAGCCTTTGGGCCGCGCTTTATCGGCCTGACCGGCGACAAGGCGGCCCTCGACGCGGTCACCAACCGCTACCGCGTCAGCTATCGTCTAGGCGAACCCGAGGCCGACGGCAGCTACGACGTCGACCATTCCAGCGCCATCTTCGCCTTCGATTCAGGCGGCGACGCCCGTCTGCTGATGCGTGACACCGATCCGGTGGACTCCATCGCCGCAGACATCCGAAGGCTGGTGGAGAAGGGGTAGAGGTCCCCATCTTCTTGCAAAAATGCAGCTGGAAAAGCAAAGGGCCACCTGAAGTGGCCCTTTCGCGTCTCGATGGTAACGCGCCTTCACGCCTCGCTGCGTGGCAGCTTGATGCAGTCTCTGGTGCCGCGCGTGGTGTTGTGAAGTTCTAAAGATCCAGTTCGGTCCACACCGGGGCGTGGTCCGAGGGCTTTTCCATGGCGCGCAGGTCGTAATCGATGCCGGCGTCGGTGACGCGCTCGGACAGCGATGCCGTGGTCAGGATATGGTCGATGCGAAGGCCCCGCTTGGGTTCGCGATCGAAGCCCTTCGAGCGATAGTCGAACCAGCTGAAACGATCGTCCACCTCGGGGTAGAGGCGGCGATAGCTGTCCTCGAGGCCCCAGGCCTTGATGCCATCCAGCCATTCGCGCTCGATCGGCTGAAAGCTGGTCTTGCCTTCGCGCAGCCAGCGCTTGCGGCTGGCCTCGCCGATGCCGATATCGATGTCGGCAGGCGAGATGTTGAAGTCGCCCATCACGGCCAGGCGTTCGCTGGGGGAGTGGTCCTCGTCGAGCAGGCGCTGGAGCTGGGCGTAGAAGGCGCGCTTGTGGGGAAACTTGGTCGGGTGCTCGATGTTCTCGCCCTGGGGGAAATAGCCGTTGTAGACCCATACATGCTCGCCGTCGGCGGCGCGCAGACGCACGCCGATCATGCGGCGCTGGGCGTCTTCACCGTCGTCGGGAAAGCCATAGCGAACCTCCTCCGGGGCCTCGCGGGTCAGCATGGCGACGCCGTAGTGACCCTTCTGGCCATGGAAGTGCACCTGGTAGCCCATGGCTTCCACCGCCTCGCGGGGGAATTCACTGTCCTGGACCTTGGTTTCCTGCAAACCGATCAGGTCGGGCTGGTGGGAGGCGATCAGCGCCTCGAGCTGGTGCAGGCGTGCGCGGATGCCGTTGATGTTGAAGCACACCAGGCGCATTACTGCTCTCCCTTGTTGCTGTCGCTGTTACTGCTGTCCGGCCCCTTGCCTTCGGGGTGAATCTCGATCGACGGGGCGGCGCGCATGCGCTCCAGCCGGCGTGCGGCCTGGGCCTTGCGCTGCTGGCGCTTCTTGGCGGAGAAGCGCCGTGATGAGGTGACCTCATCGGGATTTTCGTGGCGCCACTGCTTGTAGTCCTTGCGCCGACCGGTACGGATGGTCACCTTGTCGGCCAGGGAACGGGTCTTCTTGCGGCGTGTCATGACGCGGGGCTCCTGTATTCAATGGGCACATTCTATCAGTGCGGGGCCGCCAGGACAGCCGCTAGACACGATTCGATGCGCATCGGGCAAGCCCAAACGGCCAGACGCTGGTACAATACCCGGCTTGAGGAAACTCGAGGGGGCCCTGTGCCGTTGCCTCGACGCTTTCCGCTTTCCTTCAACTTCTCTTCGAGACGGACACACAGCACAGCCTATGAGCGAGTCGGAACAGACCACCGCACCGGCCGAGAGCCGCAAGCCCAAGCGTCGTCGCCGCAAGCCGAGGCGCCGCCAGTCCAACTGGGATCTGCGCCAGTTTCAGGTGCCCGCCGTGGCGGGCAAGTGGCGGTTCCACGACTTCGATCTGCCGCTGCCGCTGATGCGCGCCATCCATGCGCTCGGGTTCGAGTACTGCACGCCGATTCAGGCCGAGGCCCTCACCCACACCCTGATGGGTGGAGACGTGGTGGGCAAGGCCCAGACCGGTACCGGCAAGACCGCCGCCTTCCTGATTTCCATGATGGCCTACTTCCTCGAGGAGGAGGTGCCGGATGGCCAGAAGCCGGGGACGCCGCGCGCACTGATCGTGGCGCCGACCCGCGAGCTTGCCTTGCAGATCGAGAAGGACGCCAAGGCCCTGGCGCGCTTCACCTCGCTCAAGGTGACCAGCGTCGTCGGTGGCATGGATTACCAGAAGCAGCGCGAGGGGCTTGCCGGCAACGTCGATATCCTGGTGGCCACTCCGGGCCGCCTTCTGGACTTCCAGCAGAAGCGAGACATCGACCTCGGTCAGGTCGAGGTGCTGGTGCTGGACGAGGCCGATCGCATGCTGTCGATGGGCTTCATTCCCGACGTCAAGCGCATCATCCGCTACACGCCGAAGACCGAAGAGCGGCAGACCTTCCTGTTCTCCGCGACCTTCACCGAGGACATCCTCAACCTGGCCAGCCAGTGGACCCATCAGCCGGCCCACGTCGAGATCGCGGTCACCGTGGATAACGCCGCCGATATCGATCAGCGGGTGTACATGGTGGGCGACGAAGACAAGCAGCGACTGCTGGTCAACCTGCTGCAGCAGGAGTCGTTCGACCGGGTGATGGTGTTCGGCAATCGCCGCGATCTGGTGCGCAAGCTGCTGGAGCTGCTGAAGAAGGCCGACATCAATGTGGCCATGCTGTCCGGCGATGTGCCGCAGAACCAGCGCATCCGCACCCTGGAGCAGTTCCGCGAGGGCGAGATTCAGGTGCTGGTGGCCACCGACGTGGCCGGCCGTGGCATCCATATCGAGGACGTCAGCCACGTGATCAACTACACCCTGCCCGAGGATCCGGAGGACTACGTCCACCGCATCGGGCGCACCGGCCGTGCCGGCGCCAAGGGCGTGTCGATCAGCTTCGTGGGTGAAGAAGACGCCTTCTCGCTGCCCGAAATCGAGCGCTTCATCGGCGACAAGCTGCCCTGCGAGCATCCGCCGGAAGGGCTTCTGTAAGCCCGTCAGGCGTTTGACGCTTGTACGCAGTCAGGGCCGGCCCAGCGCCGGCCCTTTGCGTCTCTCCCCCTTGTCCTTTTTCTCAATTGTCGTGGACCCGCCATGCTAGACGACGCCCTCAAGAGCGAGATTCAAAGCGCCTATCGTCGGGTGCTGGAGGCGCTGGAGCTGACCCCGCGCTACGGCCAGCGGCTGATGATCGCCGAGATCTCCCGCACCCTGGCCGGCATCGAGACCGATGAGGATGGCAAGCGGGTGAGCGACGAGCACGTCTGTGTGCTGGAGGCGGGCACAGGTACCGGCAAGACCCTGGCCTACCTGCTGGCGGCGTTGCCGGTGGCCAAGGCGCGCGGCAAGCGCCTGGTGCTGGCCACCGCCACGGTGGCGCTGCAGGAGCAGGTGCTGCACCAGGACCTGCCGTCGCTGAAGGCCCACAGCGGACTGTCCTTCGACTTTGCTCTGGCCAAGGGGCGCGGGCGCTATGTGTGCGTGGCCAAGCTCGACGCGGCCATGGACGGCGCCGAGGAAAACCCGACGCTGTCGCTGTTCGAGCAGAGCCTGGACGCCGCCACCGGCGATGACTTCAAGGCGCTGGTGGCCGCCATGGGAGACGCCTACGGCAACGGTCGCTGGGAAGGGGATCGCGATAGCTGGGGCGAGGCCATCGACGATAGCCATTGGCGGCGACTGACGGTGGATCACCGCCAGTGCACCAATCGCCGCTGCGGGCACTTCGGTGCCTGTGCCTTCTTTCGTGCCCGGCGCGACCTGGATCAGGCCGACGTCATCGTCGCCAACCATGACCTGGTGCTGGCGGATCTGGCGCTCGGCGGCGGCCTGGTGCTGCCCGACCCTGCCGACTGTATCTACGTCTTCGACGAGGGCCACCACCTGCCGGACAAGGCGATCTCCCACTTCACCCATCGCTTCAGCGTGGGCGGCGGGCTGCGCTGGCTAAGAAACCTCAGGGGCTCGCTGACCGAGCTGAATACGGCCCTGGGTGTGCAGCCGACCCTGGCGCGACTGCTGGGCGCGCTGCCCACCGCGATGGAAGCGCTGGAGCCACGCCTGGGCGAGGTGTTTGCGCTGGGCCACCAGCTGGCCGAGCGGCCCCATGGGCTCAACGACGACGAGGACGGTGCTCAGCACCGCTTCGAGATGGGGCGTGTGCCCGAGGCCCTGCGGGCCCAGGCCGAGGCGCTGGTGGTGCCCTTCGCCGAGCTCTGCCGTCTGCTCGAGTCGATGACCGACATCCTGCGCGAGAGCCTGGACCCGGAGAAGTCCACCGGCCTTGCCCGGGAGCAGGCCGAGGCCTGGCTGCCGCTGCTGGCGCTGCTGCACGGCCGGGCGCTGGAGGCCCACGCCCTGTGGCAGGCCTTTGCCGAGGGCGATCCGGCGGACGCGCCGCCGCGGGCACGCTGGCTGACCCTGGAGCGCTTCCAGGGCGAGCCGGAGCTGATCTTCTCGGCCAGTCCGGTATCCGCAGCCCATACCCTGGCACGTTCGTTGTGGGGGCGCTGTCACGGCGCTGTGGTGACCTCGGCCACCCTGACCGCCCTGGGCCGTTTCGAGCGCCTGCAGGAGAGGGCGGGGCTGGCCAACCGCTATCGCTACCAGCGTCTGCCGAGTCCCTTCGACTATTCCCGGGCGGTGCTCAGCGTGCCCCGGGAGGCGGTGGACCCCGCCGACCGTGACGGCCACGAGCGCGCCATCGTCGACTTCGTCGAGGCTCTCGACGACAAGGAAGCGGTGCTGGTGCTGTTCTCGTCCCGGGCCCAGCTGCGCGGGGTGGAGAAGGCCCTGTCGCGGGAGCGCCGAGAGCGGGTGCTGGCCCAGGACCGTCTGCCCAAGCGTGAGCTGGTCAGCCGCCATCGCCAGCGTATCGACGCCGGCGAAGGCAGCATCCTGTTCGGTCTGGCGAGCTTCGCGGAGGGCATCGACCTGCCCGGCGACTACCTGACCCATGTGGTGATCACGCGGCTGCCGTTCGCCGTGCCGGACGACCCGGTGGGAGCGACGCTGGCGGAATGGATCGAGAGCCAGGGCGGCAACCCGTTCATGCGCATCAGCGTGCCGGATGCCTCGATCAAGCTGGTCCAGGCCTGTGGCCGGTTGATCCGCAAGGAGGCCGACCGTGGCCGCATCACCTTGCTGGATCGCCGCGTGCTGACCCGCCGTTACGGCCGGGCGCTGCTCGACGCTTTGCCGCCCTTCGTGCGCGAGATCGACGGCGTAAGCCAGGCCGGCTGAGGGAAGCCGCGCCTCGCGACCCAGGCGTGATACACCGGCCAAAAACAAGGAGCCCGCCAGATTGGCGGGCTCCTTGCTGTCGTGGGCATGGCTGTGGCGAGCTTTGCTGGCGCTGGGGATGATGGCGTCGCTGGCGCCTGGCACCAGGACCTTTCAGCCCCTTGCCCCGCACCAGGGACGAATCAATTCACCCGCTTTGCCAGCTCCGGGGCCAGGCGTTCGTTCATGCTGCGGAAGGCCTCCACGGTGGTGTCCCAGTCGATGCAGGCGTCGGTCACGGAGACGCCGTAGGCCATTTCGCTCAGGTCCTCGGTGATCTTCTGGTTGCCCCAGCCGATGTTGGACTCGACCATCAGGCCGATGATCGAACGGTTGCCGTCGAGAATCTGGTGGGTGACGTTGTCGAGCACCAGCGGCTGCAGGGCGGCGTCCTTGTTGGAGTTGGCGTGGGAGCAGTCGATCATGATGTTGGGCTTGACCCCGGCCTTCTTCAGCTCCTGCTCGGCCAGCGCTACGCTGACGCTGTCGTAGTTCGGCTTGCCGTTGCCCCCGCGCAGCACGACGTGGGCATAGGCGTTGCCACGGGTGCGGATGATCGCCACCTGGCCCTGCTGGTCGATGCCCAGGAAGTTGTGCGGGTGAGCGACCGACTGCAGCGCATTGACGGCCACGTCGAGGCTGCCGTCGGTGCCGTTCTTGAAGCCCACCGGGCATGACAGGCCGGAGGACATCTCGCGGTGGGTCTGGGACTCGGTGGTGCGGGCGCCGATGGCCGACCAGCTGATGCAGTCCTGCAGATACTGGGGCGAGATCGGGTCGAGTGCCTCGGTGGCCAGCGGCAGGCCCAGCTCGGAGAGCTCCACCAGCAGGCGACGGGCGATGTGCAGGCCTTCCTCGATCTCGAAGGAGCCGTTCAGGTGGGGGTCGTTGATCAGGCCCTTCCAGCCCACGGTGGTGCGCGGCTTCTCGAAGTAGACGCGCATCACGATGTACAGGCTGTCCTTGACCTCGTCGGCCAGGCGGCGCAGGCGACGAGCGTAGTCCAGCGCGGCGTCCACATCGTGGATCGAGCAGGGGCCCACCACCATCAGCAGCCTGGGATCGGTGCCGTCGAGGATGTTCTGCACGGTCTTGCGGCCCTCGATCACCGTGGCCTCGGCCTCGGGAGAAAGAGGAATTTCCTGCTTCAACTGCTCAGGAGTGACGAGAACATCCTGGGCCAGGACGTTGAGGTTGTTCACCTGCTTGTCGGACATGAGGTCTACCTGTGTGTATCGTGTCAGCGCTGACGTTTCTGCGTGGCTCTACTATCCCTTGAGGGAGGGGTAAATTCAATCGCCTGAGGGAACCTTGTCGCGCACCCGATGTCGGAGCGGCGTCGAGAGATGCACTCAGAGAACGCTTGATGCGAGCCAAGGAAACAGGAACACTTGTGCCTTTTATCATGACGAGACCCATGACCTATACATCGCCGACAGGCGAAAGGTGGCACCCTGTTGCCAAGGGCCAGACCGAGGGTCCGGCGTCGTCAGCCCGACATCGTCGGGGAGGAGAGACATGACGCCCAAGGAAACGGACCAGCAGCTGGTGGCACGCGCGCAGAAGGGCGATACCCGAGCCTTTGACCTTCTGGTCAAGAAGTACCAGCACAAGATTCTGGGCCTGATCGGCCGCTATATCAGCGACCATGCCGAGGTGCAGGACGTGGCCCAGGAAGCCTTCATCAAGGCTTACCGGGCGCTTGGCAAGTTTCGCGCCGAGAGCGCCTTCTATACCTGGATGTACCGCATCGCCATCAACACCGCCAAGAATCATCTAGTGTCCCGCGGGCGTCGTCCGCCGGGCAGCGATCTGGATATCAATGACGCCGAGATCGTCGACATGAGTGGCCGGCTGGCCGATATCGAGACACCGGAGGCGTCCATCGCCAGGGACCAGCTCGAGGCGGCGGTATTCGAGGCGATCGAGAATCTTCCCGATGACCTGCGCACCGCCATCACCCTGCGCGAACTCGATGGTCTTTCCTATGAAGACATCGCCCAGATCATGCAGTGCCCGGTGGGTACCGTGCGCTCGCGCATCTTTCGCGCCAGGGAGGCGGTGGATCAACATATTCAGCCGCTGATGACGACCTCGCGAAACGCCGAGTCACTTTCCTGATTCGCTATCGCTAGCCTGTGAGCTGGTCGTGGGCGCAGGGGTGAGGCAGGGCGACCCCTTTTGTTGCCGAATTCCCCATTTTTTTCAAATTGGGATGAACTGTTCGCCAGATTGGGCGTCTTACCCAGTGACCGGCCCGATGCAACAATCAACGACGGTCGTCACCTGGCGCTCGAGCCGGTGGCGAGTAACCGAGAATCGGTGGCGGAACCTGGCGCATCTCCGGTGGTCTATGGAGCTGGAGGCGCGACGCTTCGTCGAAATGAGGTGTGGAGAATGAGTCTGAACGCACGGGAATCGCTTTCAGCCCTGATGGACAATGAAGGTGACGAGCTGGAATTGCGTCGAGTGCTGAAGTCGCTCGAGAGCGACCAGGACAGCGCCGAGAGCTGGCGTCGTTACCATTTGATGCGTGCCGCGCTGCGCCGCGAGACCGATAGTGACCCCTCGGTGGATCTGTCCGCCGGTATCCTGGCTCGCCTCGAGGATGAGCCTGCGCCGCAGATGGAGGCTCCCGCCGACGGCGCGGTCGCCAAGCGTGGCGGAATGGGGCTCGCACGCGGTGCCGGTATTGCCGCGGCGGTCTCGTTGATGGTGATCAGCGGGGTTCAGTTCTACAACGGCGCCTTCGATGGCTCCATCGACGGTTCCGGTGCCGGTGTGGCCAGCAGCGGGGCTGCGGGTGGCGTAAGCGGCGGCGTGAATAGCGGCGCAGCACAGACGGCGTCCGCCGTGCCAGGTGCAGAGCTTGCCAGCGTAGCGGCGTCTCGGCCTTCGCTGATGGATCTGCCGATGTTTCAGTCCGGCACAGGCTCCAGCAATGGCCTGATGACCGTCGGCGCCCAGGTGGCCTCGCCGATGATGCTGTCGCCATCTGCCCAGCAGTCGCGGGTCAGTGACCAGGCGCAGGCCCAGTTGTTGCAGTCGTACCTCGATCGTCATGCCCAGGGGGCGGCCTTCAGCAGTGCCGACAACTGGATGCCGATGCTGCGCAGCACCCCGGCGGAAGCCCGTTGAGGTGATCGATCTGGCATCGAGATAGCAATGATCTGCTCGGCCCTGTGGGGCCGAGCGCATTCTCAGCAGTGCCTGTCAGGACATGATTTCTATGCCACATCAGGGGTCGCTTGCAGCGTTGGCCGGCTGGCTGACGCTTTCCCTTGTCTGTCTTTCTCTTCCCGCCCAGGCCGTTGCCGACCCTGGTGTCGACGCCGTAGCGGCGAACGCCAAGGCCTCGGCTGACTCGGTAGCTGACCCGAATAGTATCCAGAGCGTCTACGACTGCAGCGCCTTGACCGCCTTGTCACCCCCCGAGTCTCCGGGAGACTGGTTCGAGCGCAGTGTCTGGGCGTCCCATTGCTACCAATATCAGGCGCGCGCCGTTCGCATCGTCGATGAAGAGGTGGTGACGCTGTCGGTGGCCCGCGACATCCAGCAGGGCGTCGAGCGCGATCGCCTCCACTTCCTCGATGGCCCCAGTCGCTCGCTGCTGCGAGAGGGGGGCGCCTTTCGCTTCGAACTCGGTGATGGCCAGGGGGCGGCGCCGGCCTCTCCCCAGGCGCTGGTCGAGCACCTGTCACGCTTCTATCGGCTGCGCTTCGACGGCGAGGAGCGAATCGCCAATCGTCACGCGATCCGTCTGGAGCTGTTGCCGCTTGACGCCATGCGCTACGGCTATCGCATCTGGCTCGACCGCGAGACCGCCATCCCCTTGAAGCGCACCCTGATCGACGAGCGGGGCCAGGTGCTGGATACCTTCCAATTGGTGGCGATGACGCCGCCGGAACGCTACGACGGCAAGGTGGAGCTGCGCCGGCCGCCGTCCTCGGCCAGGCTCGACTGGCGCGCAGGCTGGTTGCCTCGCGGCTTTGTTGCCCAGCCGTTGATGGCGATGGCATCCGACAGCGATGGGCCTCGCCGCCACAAGTTGTACAGCGATGGCCTGTCGACCATCAGCCTGTTCGTCGAACCGGTAGCGGGTTCACGGGTACTAAGGCCGGGTGTCCATCGACTGGGCGCCAGTCACGCCGCGGTGCGCCGAGTGCAGCGTGAAGGCCAGTTGCTTCAGGTGGTGGCGGTAGGCGAATTACCCCCCAGCGTGCTGGTCAAGGTGGCCGAAACCCTTGAGCTGGCCGAGGGGCAGCCGCAGGGTGTGAGCGATGGTGCGCGCCCTGGGGCAGCGGGCAACGTCCACCAGGAAGCGTCGTCATGAGCACCGACTGCGCGACCGCAGAGGCGCGAGTGGTGGGTTGGACGACCGCCGGGGTCAGGGTAGCGCTGGCGGCAACCGGCGGCTGCGGGCGCTGCGCTGCTCGGGGCGGCTGCGGGGCGCGTTGGCTGCTGCGCAGGAGCGACGATCGGCGTGAGCTCGAGATCGATACCGAGCAGCGTCCCGCCATCGGGCAGACGGTGACCCTGGCCCTGTCCCGGACGAGCCTGGTGCGCGCCAGCGTGCTGGTCTACGGCCTGCCGCTGTGGTTGGCGCTGGGGGCGACCCTTGCCGTCAACGTCCAGTCGCCGGATCACTGGTCGCTGCCGCTGGTGTTTATCGCGGGCCTGGCCCTCGGCGGCGTGGTGCTGCGCCGGCATCTGCGCCGCCGCGCCGAGGCGTATCGGCCCACCTTGGTGCCGTAGCCCCGTTGTGATAGCCCCGTTGTGATAGCCCTGTTGTGATAGCCCTGTGCCCGAACACTTCACGGGCCCTTGGCGCGTTATTTTGCCCGCTAATGACTGAACCTTTTGGCGGCGTGACGGTACTACAAGAAGCGACCCTCGAGGTTGCGTTCGATGCACTCTGAGTCCTATCTGAGTCTTACGCAGGAGCCTTGCATGAAGCCAATGACTCGCACCCTGTCCATGTGGATGACGCTGGTGGTGGGAATGGTTGTCGCCCAATCCAGCCTGGCCAGGGATCTTCCTGATTTTACCGAACTGGTCGAAGAGGCCGCCCCCGGCGTGGTCAACATCTCGACGACCCGGGTCACCGAGGGCTACTCCACGCCCTTCGGCGATCTCGGTGGCCAGGAAATTCCCGACATCTTCCGTCATTTCTTCGGTGATCGCTTCCCGGTGCCGCCCGGGGGAGGCGGTGGTCGCACCGAGGAACGTCAGTCGCTGGGCTCCGGCTTCGTCATCGACGCCGACGGCTACATCATGACCAACGCCCACGTGGTGGAGGGCGCCGACGAGATCATGGTGCGCCTCAATGACCGTCGTGACCTCAAGGCCGAGCTGGTCGGGGCCGACGAGAAGACCGACGTGGCGGTACTGAAGGTCGATGCCAGCGATCTGCCGACGCTATCCCTGGGTGACTCCGACGACCTCAAGGTGGGGGAGTGGGTGGCCGCCATCGGTTCGCCGTTCGGCTTCGATCACTCGGTCACCGCAGGCATCATCTCGGCGATCAACCGCACCCTGCCGCGTGACGCCTATGTGCCCTTCATCCAGACCGACGTGGCGATCAACCCGGGTAACTCCGGCGGACCGCTGTTCAACCTCGACGGCGAGGTGATCGGCATCAACTCCCAGATCTTCACCCGTAGCGGTGGCTTCATGGGGCTGTCCTTCGCCATTCCGATCAATGTCGCCATGGACATCGCCGACCAGTTGCGAAGCGAAGGTCACGTCACCCGGGGCTGGCTCGGTGTGATGATTCAGCCGGTGTCCAAGGACCTGGCCGAGTCGTTCGGCATGGACCGCCCCGAGGGTGCTCTGATCGCCGACGTCGATCCCGACGGGCCGGCGGCGCGTGACGGCGTCCAGGCCGGTGACATCGTGCTCGCGGTCAATGGCGAGACGGTGGAGCGCTCCAGCAACCTGCCGCGGTTGATCGGCCGTGTCGCTCCGGACAGCGAGGTCGAGTTGACCGTGCTGCGCGCCGGGGATCGCAAGACCCTCAGCGTCACCGTTGGCGACTGGCCCGAGGAACTGGCCGGTGGCAGCGGTCAGTCGTCCGGCAGCGCGTCGCCGGCGCGCCTGGGTCTGGCGGTGCAGTCGCTGTCCGACGCCGAGCGTGACAAGTACGGCATCGACGCCGGCGTGCGGGTCAGCGACGTCGACCCGCGTGGCGTGGCGGCGGCTTCCGGCATCCGGCGTGGCGATATCATCGTCAGCGTCAACCAGGTCGCGGTGGAAAGCGGTCGCCAGCTGAGCCAGCTGGTGCGTGAGCTGCCCGCCGATCAGGCGGTGCCGGTCCGTCTGTACCGCGATGGTCGCTCGTTGTTCGTGGCGCTGCGACTGGCCGACGACTGAGGCGCGTCCCGCTGACCGACGACGCCCGAGGGCCGCCATGGCCCTCGGGCGTTGTCGTCCTGTGATATCGAATCGAGCCGCCGCAACGGCTTGGGATGCGCGGGGCAGGGGATGCCGGTACAATAGCGCCAACTTTTTTTTCCGCGTCATCGGGGCAGGGCGAGCCTGTCGCTGTCCGGTGCGTTCTCAAGATGGAATCATCCTGCATGTCTGATCCTGATAACCGCAAGGTAATCAATAATATACGTAACTTCTCGATCATCGCTCACATCGACCATGGCAAGTCCACCCTGGCCGATCGCCTGATCCAGAGTTGCGGTGGCCTGTCAGAGCGCGAGCTCAAGGATCAGGTGCTGGACTCCATGGATCTGGAACGCGAGCGCGGCATCACCATCAAGGCCCAGTCGGTGACGCTGGACTACCACGCCAACGATGGTGAGACCTACCAGCTCAACTTCATCGATACCCCGGGGCACGTCGACTTCTCCTACGAGGTGTCGCGCTCGCTGTATGCCTGCGAGGGCGCACTGCTGGTCGTGGACGCCGCCCAGGGTGTCGAGGCCCAGTCGGTGGCCAACTGCTACACCGCCATCGAGCAGGGTCTCGAGGTGTTGCCGGTGCTCAACAAGATGGACCTGCCCCAGGCCGACCCCGACAAGGTCGCCCACGAAGTCGAGGAGATCATCGGTCTCGACGCCACCGACGCCTGTCAGGTGTCGGCCAAGAGCGGTCTGGGCATCGATGCGCTGCTCGAGCGGCTGGTGCGCGATATTCCGCCGCCCAAGGGTGACCCCGAAAAGCCGCTGCAGGCGCTGATCATCGACTCCTGGTTCGACAACTACCTGGGCGTGGTATCGCTGGTACGGATCTTCGACGGCGTGCTCAAGAAGGGCGACAAGATTCGCATCCTGTCCACCGGACGTGATTGGCAGGCCAACGAGGTCGGCATCTTCACCCCGCTGCGCAAGGAGACCGACATCCTGCGCGCCGGTGAAGTGGGCTTCGTGGTGGCCGGTATCAAGGACATTCAGGGGGCTCCGGTGGGGGATACCATCTCCCACGCCAAGACGCCGGACGTCAAGCGGCTGCCGGGCTTCCAGAAGGTCAAGCCCCAGGTCTACGCCGGCATGTTCCCGGTCAGCGCCGACGACTACGAAGACTTCCGCGACGCGCTCGAGAAGCTGGCGCTCAACGACGCTTCGCTGGACTACGAGCCGGAAAACTCCGACGCCTTGGGCTTCGGTTTCCGCGTCGGCTTCCTCGGCACCCTGCACATGGAGATCGTGCAGGAGCGTCTGGAACGCGAGTACGACCTGGACCTTTTGACCACCGCGCCGACGGTGGTCTACGAACTGGCGATGAAGAACGGTGACGTCAGCTACGTCTCCAACCCGTCCAAGCTGCCGGACATGGCCGACGTCGAGGAGATGCGCGAGCCCATCGTGCGCGCCAGCATCCTGGTGCCCCAGGAATTCGTCGGCAACGTCATCAGCGAGTGCGAGCTGCGTCGCGGCACCCAGAAGGACATGCTGTTCCTGGGTAGCCAGATCCAGCTGACCTACGAATTGCCGATGAGCGAAGTCGTCATGGATTTCTTCGATCGGCTCAAGTCCATCTCCAAGGGCTATGCTTCGCTCGAGTACAACTTCGAGCGCTTCGAGGCGGCCAAGCTGGTACGCCTCGACGTGCTGATCAACGGCGACCGGGTCGATGCCCTGGCGGTGATCATCCATCGCGATCATGCCCACAGCCGTGGTCGTGTGCTGGTCGAGAAGATGAAAGAGCTGATCCCGCGTCAGATGTTCGACGTGGCGATCCAGGCCGCCATCGGTGGCCAGGTCGTGGCCCGTTCCACGGTCAAGGCGCTGCGCAAGAACGTGACCGCCAAGTGCTACGGCGGCGACATGACCCGCAAGAAGAAGCTGCTCGAGAAGCAGAAGGCCGGCAAGAAGCGCATGAAGCAGGTCGGTCGCGTGGAGATCCCTCAGGACGCCTTCCTCGCCGTGCTCAAGGTGAACGACTGATGCCCCAGCGGCGGTCGATCCGTCCCGGTGTGACGCCGGGACGGCTTGCCCCTCCCTCAGATACCGACTTACAAGCCACCTGGAAACACTGATATGGACTTCTCCCTGCTGCTGGTGATCGCGGTCGCCGTCACCGGTCTGATCTGGCTGCTCGACCTGGTCTGGTGGCGCCCCCGGCGTCAAGCCGTCACCGCAGCTGCCGAAACCGGCACCACCGAAGGCGTGGATCTGTCCGCTCGGGAGCTTTCGCGCAAGGACCCCTGGCCGGTCGACTACGCCAAGTCATTCTTTCCGGTGCTGCTGGTGGTGCTGGTGCTCAGAAGCTTCGTGGTGGAGCCGTTTCAGATTCCGTCAGGCTCCATGCGTCCGACGCTGGAGGTCGGGGATTTCATCCTGGTCAACAAGTTCACCTATGGCCTGAGGCTGCCGGTGGCCAACACCAAGATCCTCGATCTGAACGAGCCGGAGCGGGGTGACGTCATGGTCTTCCGCTATCCCCAGGACCCGGCGGTGAATTTCATCAAGCGCGTGGTGGCGCTGCCCGGCGATACCCTGCGCTACGTCGACAAACAGCTCTACGTCAACGGCGAGCCGGTGCCCAAGACGCTGCTCGACGACGCTCCGGAGAGCGCGCCAGGTGAGCTGCTGTTCTCCGAGCAATTGGGCGAACATCAGCATCAGATCTACAATAATCCCCGCGATCGCGGCCCGCTGGTCCACGACGTCGTGGTGCCCGAGGGCATGTACTTCGCCATGGGCGACAACCGGGACCACTCCAATGACAGCCGCTACTGGGGCTTTATCCCGGAAGCCAACATCGTCGGCAAGGCCTTCGCGGTATGGATGCATTGGGACGGTGGACTGCCGAGCTTTTCCAGCGTGAGGACGATCCCGTGATCGCTTCAACGCCGCTTGGTTCTTCCATCGTCAGCACAAAGAGTTAACAGGAGCGTCGTGAGCAATTCCCTGACCCCCTTCAGTCGCCGCATCGGCCATGAATTCCAGGACGCGAGTCTGCTGGAACTGGCCATGACCCACCGCAGCTTCGGTGGGCGCAACAACGAACGCCTCGAGTTTCTGGGTGACTCGATCGTCAACTTTGTCATCGCCGAGGCGCTGTTCGAGCGCTTTCCCGAGGCCCGTGAAGGCCAGCTTTCGCGCCTGAGGGCGCGCCTGGTCAAGGGCCAGACCCTGGCGGAGCTGGCCCGGGAAATGCGCTTTGGCGAATGCCTGCGCCTGGGTTCCGGCGAGATGAAAAGTGGCGGCCATCGGCGTGAATCGATCCTCGCCGACGCCGTCGAGGCGGTGATCGGTGCCATCTACCTGGACGCTGGCATGGACGCGGTACGCACGCGGGTGCTGGCCTGGTTCGAGGAGCGCCTGGCGCGCATCGACCTCAAGCAGTCCCAGAAGGACCCCAAGACCCGCCTGCAGGAGTTTCTGCAGTCCCGTCAGGCACCGCTGCCTCGCTACGAGGTGACCTCGGTGGAAGGCGAGGCCCACGCCCAGACCTTTACCGTGGAGTGCCACGTCGAGATGCTCGACGAACACACCGTCGGCACCGGCGCCAGCCGCCGCCACGCCGAACAGATGGCCGCCGAAAGCGCCCTGCAACGCCTCGATCCCAAGGGAGTCAGCGCATGAGTCAGACCTGTGGATTCGTGGCCATTGTCGGCCGTCCCAACGTCGGCAAGTCCACCCTGATGAACCGTATTCTCGGACAGAAGATCTCGATCACCTCGCGGCGGCCGCAGACCACCCGCCACCAGGTGCTGGGGATCAAGACCGAAGGCGACGCTCAGGCCATCTTCGTCGACACCCCGGGTATCCATATCCTCGGCAAGGACCGCAACAAGGCGATCAACCGCTTCATGAACCAGGCGGCGGTGCAGGCCCTGCGGGACGTGGACTGCGTGGTCTTTCTGGTCGACCGTACCCGCTGGACCGAGGAAGACCAGATCGTGCTGGACCGCCTGGCCAACGTCGAGGCGCCGGTGATCCTGGCGGTCAACAAGGTGGACCGCCTGCAGGACAAGGCCACCCTGTTGCCGTGGTTGGCCGAGCTCGGCAACAAGCGCGAGTTCGCCGCGGTGGTGCCGATCGCCGCCCAGCACGGCACCAATGTGCCGGAGCTCGAGGCCGAGATCGACAAGCACCTGCCCGAGGGGATCCACTTCTTCCCGGAAGATCAGGTCACCGACAAGAGCATGCGTTTTCTGGCTGCCGAAATGGTACGCGAGAAGGTCATGCGCCAGCTCGGCGACGAGCTGCCTTATCAGATGACCGTCGAGATCGAGGAGTTTCGTGACGAGGCCCGGGTGGTGCACATCAGCGCGCTGATCCTGGTCGAGCGTCAGGGCCAGAAGAAGATCCTGATCGGCGACAGCGGCGATCGCATCAAGAAGATCGGCCGCGAGGCACGCCTGGATATGGAGCGGGCGCTGGACAAGAAGGTCATGCTCAACCTGTGGGTCAAGGTCAAGCGTGGCTGGTCCGACGACGAACGCGCCCTCAAGAGCCTCGGCTACGACCTCGACTGAGCCGTTCCCCCGCGCCCCGGCAGGATCATCGACGACGATGGTCCTGTTGTGATCCTGTTGCCCCGACGTCGGGATCCCCATGCAGCCCCAGCCCGCCTTTCTGCTCCACAAGCGTCCCTACCGCGAGACCAGTGCATTGGTCGAACTGCTGACCCTGGACCACGGTCGTGTGCGCGCCGTGGCCCAGGGCGTGCAGCGTCCCGGTAGTCGCTCGCGCAGTCAGATGCAGCCGTTCGCGCCCCTGCACCTGACCTGGCAGGGCGATCGCGAGCTCAAGCGGCTGCGTTTGATCGAGTCCCGTGGCCCGGCGGCGATGCTCGCCGGCGAGGGATTGCTGTGCGGTCTCTACGCCAACGAATTGCTGACCCGACTGCTGCCGGTGGAGTTGCCGGTGGGGCAGGTGTTCGCCTTTTACACCTCGGCGCTGGACGAGTTGGCGACGCCGGCCTCTCGCGCTGCGGCCCTGCGTCGGCTCGAATTTGCGCTACTCGATGCGCTGGACGCCGCGCCGCGTTTCACCACGCCCGACGGTGGCGGCTTGGATCCCCAGCGGCGCTACCGCTTCGAGCCCGGCAGCCGGGCCTTTGTCGTCGCAGAGCGCGGCATCGACGGGCGCACCCTGCGCCTGCTGGCCGGGGCCGACTGGGGCGAGGCCGGGCTTGCCGGGCCGGCCAAGGCGCTATCGCGTGCGGCCCTGGCGCCGCTGCTGGGCGACCGGCCGCTGCGCTCCCGTGCGCTGATGGTCGCCATGGCCGAGCGTCGCCGCCAGGCGCGCTGACCCTTGTCGCCCTGGCGCCG